>DAOUTV010000168.1 GCA_030668505.1 Desulfobacterales bacterium
AGATACGGTCCCAGGGCCGTTAGCCAACCTTCCATGTTAGTGTCTGAGAAAACATTCATGTGGCCTGCATCAAAGCAGAAGCCAACCTTTTCCGTGTTTAATCCGTGGAGGAGTTTAAGTAGCATCTTGGGGGTTTTTTCGTATACGTTTTCAATCATCAGATTGGTCGGGGTGCCTTTGAGGTATTTAATAAGTGGTGCCCATGTCTCAATGGCAGTATCAAGCCACTCGTCTTGGACATCATGATATCTTTTAACGTCGTATCCTGTATGGCAGACAATAGAGAGTGGCTCGAATACGGGTATGAGGTCAAAAGCCTCTTTCAGGCGTTCTCGAGAGGCTTTTAATATCTTTTTGTCCATGCCCCCCGGCACAAGGTCATAGAACGGTCCGTGCAGCGTGATTAAAAGGCCTTCCTGTTGAAGAATGGAGACGATCTCCGAAAAATCTTTCCTGGAATGTGTATCAATGACTTCCCCGTCAATCCCAATCTCAGGATTGATCCTGTTCTCAAGGACCAGAGGAAGGTATTTTTTCTTCAGGAGCTTAAAAGGGATGCATACCTGAACTTTTCTGAGGATATCTTCGAACATAAATGGTTTATCGCTTGCCTTTCTTTTTTCTCAACTCTTTGCGTTGTTGAGCCCTGATCCTTCCTTCCTCGAACCGCCTCTTTTCGTCTTTAGTTTCAGGTAAAATCTTGGGTGCCGGCGTCGGTTTCCGATTCTCATCCAGGGAGACCATCGTGACGTATGCCGAGTTGGTGTGACGAACTTTTCCTTCCTTCAGGTTCTCGGCATCTACTCGTACACCTATCTCCATGGAAGTGCTTCCCACATAGTTGATTGAAGCACGCAAGATGAGCAGCTCTCCCATAAAGACGGGTTCGTGAAAGTCCAATTGATCTATAGAAGCTGTTACTACATTAGTCCGGCAATGGCGCAGAGCTGCAATGCCAGCAGCCGTGTCTATGAGTTTCATGATGGTGCCGCCATGCACATTGCCGGCTATATTTGCGTCCATGGGAAACATTACCTGGGCCATTTCAACCCTTGATTCACATACCTTGTTTTCCTGTTTCATCTTGCTTTACCTTTGCTTTGCAGTATCTTTCTTGTTTGAGCCAGTCGTTCACGCATGCAATAGAGTCCCTCAGGACTCCTTGCAGCTTGAAAACATTGACCGCAGGATACGCATTTTGCTTTTTTACGGTCCCCTTCCTTCCATCGTTTGATCAGGTCTGGCTCTCGGATCAGGGGGCGTGACATGGAAACTAGATCTGCGGCCCCTGTTTTTAAAATGTGATTCACGGTTTTAAATGAACGAATGCCCCCGACAAGTATGATTGGGATAGAGACCTGTTTATTTATCTTTTTTGCAAGAGACAAGAAATAGGCTTCCTGGTCTGCCGTGCGTATCTTTGGACGGGCTGGACCCAGATCGCCGGCTGCAGGAATTCCTCCACTTATTTCAATGGCATCTATTCCCATTTCCTCCAGCCGTCTTGCAACAAACAGGGCGTCTTTTTGGTTCAATCCGCCACGCACAAAGTCCTTTGCATTCAACTTGATAAGAACCGGGAAATCCTTTCCCACACACTTTCGAACCGCCCTGTAGATTTCAAACAGAAATCTTGCCCGGTTTTCTATAGGGCCGCCGTACTTGTCTGTGCGCCTGTTTCTTATGGGGGACAGATATTGACTGACAAGATAGCCATGAGCGCCGTGAAGCTGCACCGCATCAAACCCGGCTCTTTTCACCCTGTCCGCGGCGTGTGCAAATGCCTGAACAGTCTCTTTGATCTCACGCTGCGTCATTGCCTTTGGCGTCTTTTGGTAAGTACTGTCATATATAGCAGATGGTCCCCAGGCAGGGCGGTCTTTTCTCACTCTCAGAACAGTCTGAACCCCGGCATGCACAATCTGCATAGCAATCTTTCCGTTGGCTGCATGGACACGCTTTGTGAGCCGTATCAGGTTCGGAATCATGGCATCGTCATAAATCCCAAGCTGCCTTGTTAGGGCCTGACCATTCGGCATGACATAGGCAAAGCCTGTGATAATCAGTCCAACGTCGCCTCGGGCAAGCTTTTCTATGAGATCTATGAGCCTCATGCTGCAACGACCACCGTGTTCCGCCATTCCTGCCCATGTGGCAGAGCGCACACTCCTGTTTTTCAAGGTCATACTATTGATTCTGATTTCGTCGAACAGTTCTGCCATGGTCTTACCTCCAAAACATATAGCTAGTTTCCATCCATAAATGGCCCTTTTCCGCAATCTCGGCGTCAAACTGCGGGTTTGCTTGTGCGACGTACCACGGTACGCCTCCGCGCAACCCCTTGTTTTCCTTGACCTTGCGGAAAATTGCTCATTTCTGAATTGGAAACTTACGCTTGTGCCCATTGAGTTTTTACGATTCGTGGATGGGCACTAGCTATACACGACGACATAAATAGTTGCGCATTGAACGCGTTGTTGTGCTTGTTCCTTTCGTAGGGGCGGGGTTTATCCCCGCCCGAGAAACCGGATCTATGCAGCCATGCTAAAAAAATTTCCTCTCTGCATCCTCCGTGTCTGCGGTGAACCATGACCGTACCAGGGTGAAGGATGAAATTCAGACTAAGGAAATCAGGTTCACAAGTCAATCAAAAAGAATTCAGCAATCAACATCGCCGCGCCTCTGCTTCACCAACCATAATAATTGACAACATGGCTTAATAGTTATAAATAAAAATGCATAAGGAGTGTAAGTAAGCGAAGCAAAGTCTCACCCGATATGGTCCTAACCCGGACAAGCCGGAAAATACGAAATACGAATATCGAAATTCGAAACAATGACCGAATCTCCATAAAGCTTAAATGACCAAAACATAAAAAATCGTATTCCACATAGAACTGTTTTGAACATTCGGAAATTCGAGTTTTGAATTTGTTTCGGATTTCGATATTCGATATTCGGATTTATGTTCTGCCAGAAAAAACACGAATTTTAGAACTAAGGAACTAAAGCGAGAGAATACTTAAACCCGTCTCACTCCTGTGAGCTATTTTGGGATTCCTGGCTAACGCCCTCAAAGAGTTTAGAATATTTTTGACATTGGAACTGAAAAGGTGAAGGGACGAGGAAGGCCTTATGAACTGTGTGTATGGTAAGAGTATTTATACCGGCAATTCGGTGCTAAGCAATGCTTATCTCTTTTTCGACGAACACGGTATTGCCGATATATCAAAGAAAAAAAAGGGCAGGCTCACAGGGAGATTCCCTGTTTTGACGCCTGCCTTTATTGATCCCCACAGTCATATCGGTATGGTTCGTGCGGGTGAGCCCCAGGACGAAGCAGAGGTTAATGATAAGATGGACTCAATCCTTGTCCTTTCCGATGCACTCGATTCGGTGCAGATGGACGATCCGGCTTTTCGGGACGCAATCGAAATGGGCATATTATACTCCTGTGTGGTTCCCGGCAGTGCGAACATCATTGGTGGGCTTTCCGCAGTGATTCGCAACTTCGCCAAGAACAGCACCGAGGCTCTAATTGCCCGTGCAGGTGTAAAGGCTGCCTTTGGCTACAATCCTATGTCAAAGCATAGGTGGAAAGGCACGCGCCCGTCTACACGCATGGGAGCTGTTGCGCTCGTGCGAAAGAGGTTTGATGAGGTGTTACGGAAGATGGAAAAACACCGCAAGGCCAAAAGTAAGAAAAAAGAGGAAGTCGCCTTTTCGGCAGAGGATGCCGTGTTGCGCGATGTGCTGGTCGGAAAGATTCTGCTTCGTGTTCATGTTCACAAGATTGACGATATCGCCGTGCTGCTTCGTCTTGTGGATGACTTTAACATCAAGGTCTCAGTCGAACACGCCATGGACGTTGACCAACCGGAGATCTTCAGTGAATTAAAGAAACGCAAGATCGCTGTCACATACGGCCCGGTCGATACTTTTCCTTACAAGGTTGAACTCAAACACAAGAACTGGCGAAACGTACGCCACCTTCTGGATTCTGATGTTGCATTCGGGCTTATGACAGACCACCCGGTGATCCCAGCTCGGCAGCTTTTTTTACAGACCCGCTGGTTCACCCGTTCAGGTTTTTCTAAACAACAAGCCATTGAAATCGTTTCACGCAGGAACGCCGAGATTCTCGGCATCAACAAAATACTTGGCACACTTGAAATAGGAAAGTGGGCTTCGTTTATATGCTGGAATGGGGATCCTTTCGATCTTACCAGTTTCCCCGTGGCAGTTTATGGCGAAGGGAAATCGGTCTTTTCCGGCTGATGTCTATTTTTGGCAACATAGACAACGAGGTGCCCGGCGGAATTTACCTTTGCCAGGTCAATGAACAAATCTCATGCGGGGCATGCTGTGGTTTGTACAATGTAGCTGATCCATCTCTCGAATCCATAATGGAGATGCTGACCCACCGCACCGTCACTTTCGAACGCGTTCCTCGGGATATGGATTCTATCCTCGCCTTCAAGGAAGAGATCGAGGCAGGGGAATCACAAACAAGGCCTTTTCCTGAGTTTCACCACTGCCCATACATAGGCTTGGTGGGTACAAAAC
The DNA here is from genome assembly GCA_030668505.1 of Desulfobacterales bacterium. Classification (GTDB taxonomy): domain Bacteria; phylum Desulfobacterota; class Desulfobacteria; order Desulfobacterales. The sequence goes on from DAOUTV010000168.1 coordinate 4,567, forward strand.
TTTTGCGGGTAGGCTGCCTGTTACATCCGTTAGCAGATAGAAACAAAGGAATAGATTTCAGAGGACTCAGCTTCTATGGGGGAATGGCCTGCAGGGTCTATTTCTGCCCAACTTGCTACCATCTGCCCCGAGTCTTCAAAGAGATTGTCCGCGAAGCAGCAAGGGATTGGTACCTGTATGGTCTTGTAATCACAGAGACGAAAATGTTGAGATCATTTTTCAATATGGTGGAAAGGCGTCTCGGTCAGCCGATAACAAAAGAAGACATACTTGAAAATGAAGAGTGCCTTGAGGCTGTTCGGGAATTTTTGGAGCTAAAACTACATTGGCCTTTCCGTCCCAATGCGTATAATAGATTGGGTAATTACTTTTTTGGAGATCAACTTTATCCAACCCCCTCTATAGATTACGAGATAATCTGGGGGGCCACATCCAGGTATGACACCATCTTACGAGGGTTGCGATCATGCTTTAGTTCAGCTAACGAGTTACGCCGGGCCGAAAATCTACTGGATGGGCTCATTGACAAGTTGGCGTCCACCATTTCTCCAAATTCCCCGGTCTTTACTCACCTTCGCCAGAATTCCCCGTGCAGAAGCACTGGGAAGAAAGGCGTGGTGACC
>DAOUTV010000032.1 GCA_030668505.1 Desulfobacterales bacterium
GACCTTTGCAAAACTGTCATTTTTTCGTGATGCGGTGTCAGGCTTCGAATTTTAATCCTCGAAATACATAATGTATTCCTCCGGTTAAAATTTTTGCCTTCCTTGCCTGACAAAAAAATGTCTCGTTTTTCAAAGGTCTCATGCTTTCAGGTTTAACCGGGGCGTTCTCAGCGGCCGGTCAATCTCCTGCATATTCCTGGTATATAAGATGCCCGCAGGACTTGCAATGTGAAGCATCTTTGTCATGGTAACGGAGTCCGCATCCCGGGCATATGATTTCCTTTTTTGACGCCATGTGTACCCATTCTTTGACAATCCTGCTCACTTGCCAGGGTATGAGAATGATGCCTGAGAGAATCATCAATACAGTGACCCATCTTCCCCCTTCTGACATGGGGGTTATATCCCCGAATCCCACGGTTGTCAGAGCAACAACAGTGAAGTAAAATGCGTCTCCGAAAGTCCTCACATCAGCATTGATGCCGCTCTCGACATAGAAGAAAAGTCCTGAAGAGATGAAGAATATCATGAATATGGTTAAAAAAACCCTTACAACTTTTAGCACCTGCCAGGTGAGACTGCCAAAGAAGAAATCAGGATCTGCGGTAAATCTCAGGAACCTGAATATTCTAAACACCCTGAAAACTCTTATCAACTTAACGAAATCGAAATGTAGCGTGATACCGAACAGAGGAAGAATAAGCAGGGAAAGGGTCGGCAATATGGCTATAAGGTCAATGATGCTATATATATCCCTCAGCTGCTTGAACCTGCTCTTTGCGCCATAAAGCCTTGCCGCATACTCAATGATGAAAAACAGAACAATAATTACCTCCATTTTCCATAGCAACTGCCTCGTTGCTTCGGAAACAGGGTAGGTCTCCATCACCAATATGACGCATACAAAAAAGTTCAGTATGATAATAAAGATATCAATGGCCTTGCCTAAAGCCGTCTTGCAATCAATGAGGTAAAACTGCAGAGTTTCACGGAAGCCGTCAGGCATGATCCTATGTCCCTTCGACATTCGACGTTTCCTCCTTTTAGGCGGCAATAGCTTTAAGGGCCTCTTTGGCCAATGCGCCCAAGGTCACCGTCGTGAGCCTCCTGTCTCGGTAAAGTTCCATTTTGCTTATGGATTCAACGAGTTCTTTTAGGGCGCTTTGGGCCTCTTTTGCCCTGAGGGAGCCGAGGGTCCAGCAGATGAGCCCCTTTGAAGCATCCCCTTCCGCGGGCAGGGCTTGAAGCAGGTCAGGGACAGCTTGGACCGTAAGCCCGGGACGTGCCTCGGAGAGTCTCCCTATACCCCAGTACGCCATCTGCCGAAGCTGCGGGTGTTCTATGTAATTGTTGCCTGAACCGAAGCAGTCGGGGTTCTGTATATAGGAAATGAGCTGCTTATGGAATCTTTTTGCCAGGCGTTCGCTTTGCGCCATGACCTCGCCCATGGATTCGGAAATGCCCCACCCGGAATTGGAGGAATTTCTCTGCATGTTCCACAGGAACCGGCGCATCACAGCCAAGGCGTCGCGTATGTCATGTTCCGCCATCCGGGGCACGACCACGCCAAAGGCCGTGACAGCGTGCCATTTGATTTCAGGCGGTTGAAGCAGTAGAGAAAACAGGGGGCCGATTATTTTCCAGGGCGGGATGTCAAGCAGAGACTCAAGCCCCTTCTCCCAGTCAGGGGCCTTGAGAACGGCCAGCACCTGCCGCTTGAGCCTGCGAAAGTCCGCCATGACGCCTCTCAGGATGTAAAGCAACAAAGGCTCATATCTTAAATATTACCTAGTTTCCATCCATAAATGGCCCTTTTCCGCAATCCCTGCCTGAGGCAGGCAAGTCGGCGTCAATCAGCTGGAGGCTGACAAGACTGCGGAGTTGCTTGTGCGACGTACCTCGGTACGCCTCCGCGCAACCCCTTGTTTTTCTTGACCTTGCGGAAAACTGCTCATTTCTGAATTGGAAACTAACGCTTGTGCCCATTGAGTTTTTAAGATTCGTGGATGGGCACTACCTCAATTGATTCAAACCCAATTGAAGTGGTATCTGATATTCATTTTTATCAGCATTTCAGTCATTCCCCAATGATGTTTTTTGACTTGGCTATATTCTGATAATCGTCAGTAGAAACCTTGCCTTTTGCATAATCGTCATGCCATCCATTCGGGACAGGCATTCTTTTATATAAACCTTCGCGATCTGCTTCAAACAATAAACGACGTTTGTGCATAAAGTCAGCAGCACACATAACAGGTTTCCCTGTTTTTGACGATAACCGTTTTAGCCATTCAAGCCCCTCACGACTTCTCATTAAATGGTGATCAAGAATCACACGGTCAATTGCCCGGCAGAGCCTTTCTGCATTATGCCAGGCCCTTTTAATTTGATCCTCAGATAACCGGGACAAATAAATCGGAGGGCCGCCCGCCAATACAATGTCAGGTTTCCAATGGATTATCTCGGAAACCGTCTCGTCATCGAGTAGTTGAATATCAGAGGCATGAACAAATACTTCGTCTTCTTCAATCCTCGTCATTATGACAGTCTCAAGACCATCATTTGCCTCCCCATGAGGCACCGGCCCAGAAAATGTCATTGGGCCATCTTTTTTCCCTTCCGCTGAAATCAAGCAGACATGCAAAATAGTAGTAAGAGATGTTGCCCGCCTCTCCTCAGTAGGGGACAAATGGGATGGGTCCTTGGTCCATATCCTCACGTCAGGGTTCAATCCGATTAGCCTGGTAATATCTAGCTGGTAAGGGTTGGCATCTGCCAGAGGAACATGGTCTCCGTGGAAATGGCTCAGTACGATATCCGTAGCCTGACTCCACATATCAAAAATTCTCTTTTGGACTTTTTCGTCTTTAGCAATTTGGATAGGATGGGGGAATAACTTATGCCTGACAAAACCTAAAGCAACTCCAGGATCAATCAGTATCTTTCTATCTATAGTTTCTACAAAACAGCAAAGCCCCCTGACGCCCAGGGATTCAGCTCCAATGATTTCTATGTGCATAAACTACCCCTTATTGAGTATCGCTCAATTAGGGTTAGAAACTGTAACATTATAGAACGTCAACAAACTTCCCAAGTCAACTTAGGGCTCGCGCAAAAATAACTTACCATTTTGGCATCCCAGCTTCAGGCTATCTTTCGCCGATACTCATTCGCAAAGCCCTCGAAATAGCTTGCTATTCCTGCGGATTTGCTCAATCGGATCGTCCAAATCTAACCCAAATCTGAGCGCCAATTCTGCCAAGTTATTTCTGCGCAAGCCCTTAGTCAATAAGGTTAACCGTACGTTTCCGTCAAACTCTGCATGAGGTGATAATCTGCCCCCAGTGAATCCAAGAGGTTCGTGGCATCTTCCCTGAACTTTATCCAGTTCACCGGGTTAGGCAGTTTACGGTAGTTGAGAATGCCAACTTTCCAATGGCCTGTAACCGGATGAAGCTCTCGTATCAACTCCAAAGCCTGGTCAGGGTCAATGACAGGTTCCAGGCACACCCATGTTTTAATGCCTCTCCCGTGCGCTTGGTGTATAGCCTTTATCCTATCGGCTATCGGGGGCGCATTTGGTTCCCACTGTGAGGCATCGGCCTGGTTCGTGAAGGCTACTGAGGTCCCGAACCTGCATCTGTCATAACTCTCCAACAGGTCAAAGTCTCTGGCAGCACGCATTCCGCCCTTTGTCAGAATCATAACCCGCAACCTATTATCGATCAGAATCCGGATGGCCTGCCTTGTGGTTCCGAACCGCGTTTCAAGGGGCTGGTAAGGATCTGAGCTGAAGCTGACTAATATTTCACTGTCATCCCCTCTGATTCTCCGGGCTTCCCTATCAAGACATCTGAGGACATCTTGCCTGAGTCTGGCATGATTCTCGAAAGATTTCCGTGTTCGTCTAATTGTCCGGGGACCATAGCAATAAAGGCAGCCATACGCACAGCCGCCATAGTATAATATGACAGAAAGGGGCGCGAACTCATGCGCATCGCCTGTGGTTTTGTAAATAACTTTCATGGCGTGACTTTTTCCCCCTTAGCCTGGTCTTGGGGCACCACCAAAAATAGAAAGGAGTAACATGAGGATTAATGCTTGAATGATCCAACCGATCACGCAAACACCCACAGCCCGTAATGTGCTCTCATAATCAAGAGCTTGTCTAACCGCAATTATCATTGCTACCAGCATCCAAATTGAGGCCACTAGAAAAACCACAGGGCCCAGCCCGGGGATGATACTTAGTACTCGGATCAAGCCTGGAGAACTCGAAAAGCCGATAGTGCGAAGCAATTCACCATAATCTGCTTTGGTCTGTGGTTCTGGAAGGAACTTCGTGCCAATAAAGTAAGTGACATAGGCCCAGACATACCACCCGACAAGGGCGAGGATAGTTCCTATCAACATCCCGCCAAGCCCCCCTCTTGCAATGGTTCCGACTCCAGCTGCTATACTGGATAGAACAACAACCCCCATAGCCTGACCCATTGCCCCCTTGTCAGCTTCAACCTCTTCATACAGATGAACATCTAGCTTGGCAGCCCGAATAATACGATCCAAAAAACTAGTCATTGTAACCTCCTGTGCTGCGTTTCTGCCTGTTTGCAAAAAAACAAGGTTTGTTGCTATAATCGTGAATTCTTACCCAAAACAGCTTTGAGCTACATCCTCCCCAATCCTTCTATGTCATAGTACTAAAAATAATATCGGATCCCTCCGCTCACTATATTCGACCCTCCTGATATGTCGTCAATGAGCCCGTATATTCCTGAACGATGGTGATTCCGCATAAAAACGGACCAGTTGTGCTGATCGGGAACCGAGAACTCCCATTCTAGCATCAGATAATTGAGCATTTTTGAAGTCCAACCAATGTCGTCCACTTCTAACTTAGGGTCTTCGGTAGCATATGAAATGCCGTCACCTAGTGCAAAAGAAGTATCAATGTACTTATCCCAGGGAAATTTCAACCATCGAAGTATTAAAACAGCGTTTATCTCCCAATGTTTCTGGTATCCCCAATGTTTTGCTATCTGCCCTTCAGCTTCCAGACGTAAAAGATCTTTATAACCCGTAAGTTTTTTCCCAGCGGAAACAACAATAATATTCGAATCTACGAAATCAGTAAAACAAAATCTGGCCACCTCTAGAAATTTTCTTTCAGTGGCCCGCCCCCCGTATAGACTGATGAAATATTTTCCCTCATCTGCAACACACTGAATATTAATATTCATTATCATAAGCACTACAAGAAATATAAAACTGCTCTTTATGTATATCATTCCGGCGATTGGCGGGTAACCAGGTATTTACTCTTTGTTCGAAATTTACAACGCTCAATTCCTCCTTTAATTTTTCCCTTTAAGCAACTTCTCATATTCAACCCCCGGCCCGATACATTGCCATCCTTCCTTCTTCAACTGGGTTCCGGTTGCCTTGAAGTCAACACCTTCCATTTCTTCCAACACATGAGCACGTTGCTGCTCATCGATCCAAAAAGAAACCGCCTTGCCTGCCTTTGTGAGCAGGATATAGCGGCCGCTTGTATGCCGAAACACGCGCTGATTCTTTAGCTTGTCCATCTTCTCTTCAGTCATAAATCTCCTTCCCTTTCCAGCGATGCTTGCCACATTGTCAACCCCCGGCTTTCCTTATCAGCTTTCCCCTTTTGGCACGACCCCATTATTACATTCAGAAGCAACCACAGTACGGCGCATTCCTTTGATACGGCTGCGATGCCGTTTTGCCGCAAGCTTCCGTTCTTTGGATCCCCTCGTAGGACTCGTTTTGATTCGGGGCTTGTATTTTTTAGAGGCATTTCTTATGAGGCCAATGAGGCGATTCAGGGCATCTTGTCGATTCCGTTCCTGGGTGCGGAACCGCTTGGCCTCAATGATCAGAATGCCATCGTCGTTGACTCTTCTGCCCGCCAGTTGAATCAGACGGGAACGAACGTCATCTGACAGATTGGAGGAATTCCTCACATCAAAGCGAAGTTGGACTGCTGTTGAGACTTTGTTTACCTTCTGGCCGCCAGGTCCGGAGGCCCGGATAAAATCGAAGGTAATTTCGTTTTCGTCAATGGCAATGGATTCGGTAACAGAAATCATGACGATGAACTACTCTCACCCCTGAGGAGAGGCCTTCTACTGCTTCTCTTTTCTATTTCAGATCATAAAAAAACTGGAAAAGTGTAGAATGTACCCAAAGTCCCCTAAGGGGCCTTGTTGGCCTTTAAGGAGGCCTTGAGCCTTTTCCGCTTTAAGTGCCATCGCCTTGTTGCCAAAAAGGCACTTGACCACACCAGGAAACCTGCATCGTCTATTCTTCCTATCATCAAATCCGGCACAAAAAAATAGACGACTGCACCACATAGAAAGCCCAGTCCCAAGGCTGTGTCATACCGCATCCAGGTAAAAATCCGGAAAAAGACTAGAAACAGGAAGGTCCAAAAAAGGTATAGAGTTGCCGTGCCCAGGAGGCGGTACCTGATCGGAATGCTCTCTGAAATTTCCAACACAAAGGATCTCAGTCTATTCTTTGGTTTTTGAAAGCGCAGCGGGGCCACCTGTCCTATGGTCATCTTTTCATCGATATGGACTCCAGCCGGTATGAGAAAGTCAAGGGTTATGGGAGAACCTTGTCTGTGCAGGGTGTCGTTTGTCGTACGAAAGGGGAGAGAAAGTGCCTTCTGGCACGCAATGTAGATGGTTCCCAAGCCAATGAAAAGACAAAAAAACGACACCATTACCCGCAAAATCTTGCCACGCAAAGTCATGCAATACCACCTCGTTTCTCCACGCCCCTGGAGACAGCTTTGAACTGCCAACCTACCTCGACACTTGAGGGGAGTATCTCTCCTGGCATGCGGTGTTCCAAATCAGGTTTGTATTGTCCAAAGCCGTCCTTGGGTGCCACGACCAACACCCACCAACCAACGGAATTGTTTTGAAAGATGAACGTCGAACATCGAACATCGAACGTCCAACGTCGAATGAAAAATGAATATCCAATACCGAACATTCAACGGCTATTTCTGTTTCTTCATCTTTTCCCATTCAACATTCGATGTTGGACGTTCGATGTTCGATGTTCATTTTTTTCAGTAAACCTTCCACAGTCCATCCGGTGCAAAAATAACTTAGCGCTTATGTTCTTCTCTCTCCCTCACTGCCACCTCGACCCTACTCTTGTTCGTAATGAAGGGCCAGCCATACGGTTTCGGTTGCGGGGTCAGTCCATTCGACGCGATGTCTTAGATGCGCTGGCAGATGCATGTAATCACCAGGTTTCAAAACCACGGTTCCTTCTTCCCCTTCAATTGCTATGCCCGCACTTCCCTTGAGAAGAATGACCCACTCGTCTTTGCCTTGATCATACCACTCACCCTCTGTGGTTGAGTGGCCCTTGGATATGATTCGCTCAAGTTTGAATGAACTGTTACAGATAATCTGCTCAAACAATTCGTTGGGAAGTTCTTCTGGTATATTTAAGTACATGTTAGAAGTAATCATAAGACACTCGCAGTAAGAGTCATGATCTGCATAAAATGAATTCTATCCTGGTCATCATCAAAAAGTTTCTCGCTATCCGATTACTCGGGCGATCATATGATGCAGTTCTCCCGGCGCGTCTATGCGTGATTGTCTTGACATGCCCTCTCTTAAAAACAGCGGAGCGTCCCTTCGCATGCCATTAACGTAGACCGTAAAGGCAGAGAACGGCTGCCCAGCCAGATGGTACCATGTTTGGCGCCTCTTCAAGTTCCTTTCCATATTGCACGACCATCTCCAAGAAAAATTTGCTGTGTAAAAAAGCCTCAACAAATGGGCGGGTATGGTCGGTCCAGTTTTTATTGTGCTCCGGTTCAAATTTCTTCCCACTGGTACCAGCGTTAATGATTTCCTCAAATTCCTTGCATAATGACCGACCCTCCGGTGCTATCGATTTTAACGCTTCAACGATCTCCCCGGTCTTGTTCTGCAGGCCATAGACCTTGAAAGATTGATAGTAGAACCGGTAGATTGGATCTTCGTAGCCCCAGTGAGAACTTATCTCTTCCAGAAGCCTCTCAAGTTCAGGAAGCTTCGCCTTGATGTTGACGAGTAACTGATTATGCTTCTTTTCTAAACTTTTGACATACTCACTAAGGCGTTCAGTATTCATGGGTGTACCCCTCAGACTTGGACCTAATGAGATAGGAACAACTCTGAACCCCGCGTAGCAGCTTACTCTTTCGAGACCCTTTTATGGGTTTGTCCCTTGTCCGTTGCTGAGGGACAGGAAGCCTGACGCGGTTATTGCGGATCTGCGCCTTGCGCTTGGCATCACCATATTTTCCAAATCTACCGCCCATGGACAGTTCCTCAAAAAGCTTGGCATCAGACTAATTCAACCTAGTCAATAACGTCCCCATCTCCACCCAATAATCTCCCTTAGCCTCAATTGTCTCGTCGTTCATATCGTGAGAAATTTCGTTCATATGCAATACTTACCAGATTTAGGGCCTTTTTTCAACGCATAATGCCTCTGTTCATGGGCGGCTATAAGCCGTCTCGTGCAACGGCCAAGTAGTGACAACCTCGCTTGCGTCGTTAAGGGAAATTCAGAGAGGATGCTCCAACATTCTGTCTGCGGGTATCGGCTCATGGTGCTTCCTTCCCCATCCCTCTGTTGGGACTTGGCTTTTTTTTATTATGTCAAATGTTGATGGCTTCGTAAAAAGTCGTCACCCCGGCGAAAGCCGGGGTCCAGGTCAGTCATAAGTTTCTGAAAACACTGGATTCCGGCTTTCGCCGGAATGACAAAAAATGGGATTTTTTGACTTTTTACGAGATCATCAAATGTTGAAGCGTATTTCAAGAATGGTGTTCTCCGGGATGGCGTAGTTGCGGTCCACGAGTTTGGTCAACCCCCTGGAGCGAGCGTCGTTCATGTTGTGGGCTGTCATCATATCGTCGCAGTCTACAAGCTCCGCCTTGATAAACCCCAGGGCCAGATCAGAATGGATTTTGCCGGCACACGTTACGGCATCCGCGCCTTTGTGGGCGAACCATGCGTGGACTTCCTGCCTGCCCGCAGTGTAGAAAAACATCATCCCAGCTTTCTTCATGAGGGCACGGCACACAGCCGTTGCATCCGGTGACGTGTCTTCAAAAACCACCGTGGGCTTGAAGCTCAACAGGCCGAGCGCCTTGACGATGCCCCGTTCACTGTCGTCCAGATACAAATCACAGATCGGCTTCTCACCTTCAATTTGGGCCAGGCACTTTTCAAGCACCCTCTTCTCGGCCGGGTCCTTTGCCCTGGACAGTCGGCCCTCGATTTTGTCCATATCAAGGATGAGCAGGTCCAGAACACGGTCACTGGCTATGGCAATGGCATGAGCCGCCTCATAGTCTTCCGGCAGGAACTCGAAGTAGTACGGTGATGACTTTGCAGGCTGAAACTTGACGGCGAGATCCTTGAAGATCCGGTCATTGTATTTCACCTTGCCTTCGGGCAGGTTCAGCCCTGTATATGCTATTTTCATTTTGTAAGGAAACCCCTCGTCTGATTGACCATTTTTGAAAGATGAACGTCGAACATCGAACGTCCAACGTCGAATGAAAAACGAATATCCAATGCCGAACCTTGAATGACTATTTCTGTTTCTTTTCAGCCCTTCGACTCCGCTCAGGGCCGTGAGCCTGTCGAACGGCCGTTTTGATACTCGTAACGCAAATCTTAATTAATTCTTCTGTTTCCTTTAGTAGTTCAGGTTTTTTAAACTCTGTTTTTTCAGCTTTTCCCATTAAACATTCGATCCGCCGGAGGCGGACAAGTGCTTGCTCGCCTGTGGCGAGTTGGACGTTCGATGTTCGATGTTCATTTTTTTCAGTAAACCTTCCTCAGTTCATCCGGTGCAAAAACAACTTAGCACTTATGGTGGTTGCCCCTAGTCCCGTATTTGTCCGTCGTCACGCGATCGCCCATCGTTGCAACAAGGCAGACACGCAGGCCTGCCCGCGCCAAATACCATTTTCCAATGGCTCGGCCCGCATCATTCAACACCATTATACCATCCACCGCCATGATCCTGCGTAGCGATTTACAGCTGACAGGTGGCCGACTTCTTCTTGAATGGGTGGCCGGAATGAAATGGTTTCACTGGCCGGAATGAACTGGGATGGAAGGCCGAACTGGGGTGGAATACGCATTCGGCCCCGCAATATTCGAGCAGCCCAACAGTGATTATAATGTTGGGCATGATGCCCCAAAAACCAACGTTTTGCAATAAAATTCTACGGAGAGGCATTTTTCTTTGCCCGACCCCGTTTCAATCAATAAGGTACGACGGGTGATCCCGGCTTGGGATATTCTGAAACAAGCAGTTTTTCGATCTCTCCTTCCTTGCCCCAAAAAAAGTGGTCCGCCCCTGGTATCACTTGAATGAGCTCTTCAGCCCTCTTCATGGGAATTCTTGATTTAACTTCTTCAGCCAGAGCGATTTCGTCATTTTCACCCAACACGATCTTTTTCACCACTGGAAGGTCCAGAGAAAGGTTGTCGGGCAATAGGAAAAGGGGCGGAGAGATAAGAAAAAGGGAGTCTACACCATGATTCTGCCTGTGACAGTAAGTCAACGCAACATAGGCACCAAAAGAATAACCCACAAGGCTCATGCTCGGGGGTGAAAAGCGTTGCCTGAGGAAATCCAGAGCTGCACCTATATCGTCCTGCTCACCAATACCCTCGTCGTAGCTTCCCTGGCTGCCTCCCACGCCACGCAGGTTAAATCGCAGGGTGATGAGGTCGCAAGCTTGTCCAGCCCGCACTGTAGCCTCGACGACGTTGTTATCCATGCTTCCGCCGTAGAGAGGATGGGGGTGAATCGCTATCAGAGCACCCCTGTTACCCGATGTTTCATTGGACAGACGACCCTGTAGTATCCCGGCCGGGCCGGGAAACTCAACATTCTTTTCTTCGGGTAGGCCCATGGTCTCGCTAATCTTTCTTCCCTCTGTGAAATCCGGGATGCGGTTTTGTGTTGCAGTTTTGAGTTGAGAGATCAAACACAAGGAGAGGAGTCCCCCTCCTGATGCCAGTCTAGTGAAATTTGTAGCTCTGACCCCTATGTTTTTCGAATCGCTTATAGTTCCTTCGTTCAACCATGTTCATCATCTTTGTTTCTGAGCCATAAAAGAGCATTGATATGTTTTTCCCATTTCAGCGTTTCTCCATTCTAAGGCGTTTAAATACCGATTTGTCAGCGTCAAACTGAGAAACTTCTCGATCTTGAACCGAATATACAAGAACCGAGTCTTTCAAGATAACTTTCCCATTTTCAATCTCAAGAAGATAGACAACTCTCCCGTCGGTCATAACAAAGGTTTGTGAGTCTAAAACGGCTATGCCTGAATTTTCGCTAGCGTCAGAC
>DAOUTV010000221.1 GCA_030668505.1 Desulfobacterales bacterium
CCCAAACTCTCGTACGATCGTAGCCACATAACCCTTTTTCATGGTGAGATAAGGATTGTCCCACTCACCCATAACGCCGAGTCTTTTGAATTCTTCTTTCTGGATTTTAATGTATTTCTCAGCGTAGGCCCGGCAATGTTTTCGGACCTCAGTCTGGCTCATTTCCTTTTTCTTGTCACCAAGCTCCTGGTCAACGTGGTGTTCTATGGGAAGACCGTGGCAATCCCAACCCGGTACATAAGGTGAGTCGAATCCATTCATCTGACGCGATCGGATAATCATGTCTTTCAATATCTTATTAAGGGCCGTACCAAGATGGATGTTTCCGTTGGCATAAGGCGGTCCATCATGAAGAATGAATCGAGGCTTACCTTTAGACGCTTCCCTGATTTGATCGTAGAGTCCTATCGTATCCCATTTTTCAAGAACCTCGGGCTCGCGCTGGGAAAGTTTGGCCTTCATGGGAAAGGCGGTCTTGGGAAGGTTCAGGGTCTGTTTGTAGTCCATGGCGTTCTCCAGCTCTCAACAGAAGTTAACGATGCAAATATCACAACACCTATAGTTGTCAAGGTACAAAAAAAGCCCCCATGCCTGTGCATGAGGGCCTTTTGAGGAAGCTTTACGCTTAATGAATAGGGCTACTAATACATTCCCCCGCCCATTCCCCCGCCCGGAGGCATTGGAGGCATTTCCTTTTTCTCTTCAGGCTTTTCAGCCACCATGGCCTCAGTGGTCAGCATCAGTCCGGCTACACTGGCTGCGTTCTGAACGGCATAACGCACAACCTTGGTTGGATCGATCACGCCAGCCTCTATGAGGTCTTGATATTTTTCCGTATCAGCATTGAAGCCAAAGGCATCCTTTCCCTTCTTGACCTCATTAACAACCACAGAGCCCTCGTGGCCTGCGTTTTCAGCAATCTGGCGCAGCGGTTCTTCCAGTGCCCGCTGAACAACCCTGGCACCGATTTTCTGGGCTGCCTTGATCTTTATCTTATCAAGAGCAGGAATAGCACGAACAAGGGCCACTCCGCCACCGGCTACAATTCCTTCTTCTACTGCAGCGCGGGTGGCATTCAGAGCATCCTCAACACGTGCTTTCTTTTCCTTCATTTCAGGTTCGGTTGCCGCACCAACGTTAATCACAGCCACACCGCCAATCAGCTTGGCCAGACGCTCCTGGAGCTTTTCCCGGTCATAGTCGGATGTCGTCTCATCGATCTGAGCCCTGATCTGGCGAACGCGGCCCTCCAAATCAGAGCGTGACCCGGCACCGTCCACAATGGTGGTGTTATCCTTATCAATGGTCATACGTTTGGCCCTTCCGAGATCAGAAACCGAGATGTTTTCCAGCTTGATACCCAAATCTTCGGAAATCACCTGTCCACCGGTGAGAATAGCAATGTCTTCCATCATAGCCTTTCTTCGGTCACCAAAACCCGGAGCCTTGACTGCCGCGCACTGGAGTGTTCCGCGCAACTTGTTGACCACCAGTGTGGCTAAGGCCTCTCCTTCAAGATCCTCAGCAAGGATAACAAAAGGCCTTCCCATCTTGGCAACCTGCTCGAGTATGGGAAGCAGATCCTTCATCACGCTGATCTTCTTTTCATGAATCAAGATGTAAGGATCCTGAAGCGAGGCCACCATTTTTTCCGGATCCGTTACAAAATACGGAGAGAGGTAGCCACGGTCGAACTGCATGCCTTCTACCACTTCGAGAGTGGTTTCCATGCTCTTTGCCTCTTCCACAGTGATGACGCCCTCTTTGCCGACCTTATTCATGGCCTCGGCAATGATATTTCCAATGGTCTCATCGTTATTGGCAGAAATGCAGCCTACCTGGGCGATTTCTCGCTGGTCCTTGGTCGGCTTGCTCATCTTTGCCAGTTCTGAAACCACGACCTCCACGGCCTTATCAATACCTCGCTTGATGGCCATGGGATCATTGCCTGCAGCTACGAGCTTCTGGCCCTCATGGTATATAGACTGGGCAAGTATGGTAGCAGTAGTAGTACCATCGCCTGCCACATCACTGGTTTTGCTGGCGACCTCCTTGACCATCTGTGCGCCCATGTTCTCAAACTTGTCCTCCAGCTCGATTTCCTTGGCCACGGTGACACCGTCTTTGGTCACGGTGGGAGCCCCCCATGATTTCTCAAGAATTACGTTTCTACCCCGAGGGCCCAGAGTTACCTTGACCGCATCTGACAAGGTGTTCATACCATTCAAAATGGCTTCTCTGGCCTTCATGTCATACTTTATCTCTTTTGCAGCCATATCGATCTATCCTCCTTAAGGTTTTTTCATTATTGTTGAGCCCGACACACTCAAATCGCATGGTTGGTGCCCAGTATGGTCCTGTTTTGCTACTTTTTTTCAATAACTCCCAGGACATCATCTTCCCGCATGATAAGAAATTCGTCACCCTCGATCTTTATGTCGGTACCCGCATATTTTCCAAAGAGTATCCGGTCGTTTTTTTTCACGTCCAAAGGTAGCTGCGTTCCGTTTTCCGAAATCTTGCCTTTGCCAACCGCAATTACCAGTCCTTCCGAGGGTTTTTCTTTTGCCGAATCGGGTATGATAATACCTCCCTTTGTCATTTCTTCCTCTTCAAGACGTTTTACGATAATCCGGTCCTGTAACGGTCTGATCTTCATAGTGCTAAGTCTCCTTCTTAAAAAAGATTTTTCGTGTACCATTTAATGACCCGTTAATGACCCGTTAATGACCCGCCTCCAGCGGACCACCTTAGCCCTCCAACAACAAGAGCCTCAATGCCACCCCCTTTCGTAATATTCATCCATAAATTATGTACATTAGGAATGCAAAACTATTCGTAACTGCTTACCATCCTGCTATTTACCGCAGAGAATGCGGAGATTGCCGAGTATGAGAATAAGTAACTTCTTGGTTTGTACTTTTCTGCGTCCTTTTCATGCTCTGCGATGAATTATTACAAGCTTTCAGTGAAAAAAAGGAATCTTATGAGTGTTCGAAAACATATTCCGAATAATAAGCATAGACTCAGGTTTGTAAAGGGGATAAGGAAAAAATTTGCTGATTGGCGACGCGAGGCTTACAGAGGCTATATCTGTTTGATCCTTATGTTCGCTTAACGTCTACGGTTTGCCGGACCATCTCACTCCTTTTGTTCGGGCTTCTTAGAGGATGCCGGCTTGGCATCTGACTTATTGTCCTTTTTTTTAGGTGACGGCCTCCCCGATCTATTTGCATAGTCGGTCACATACCAGCCTGTTCCCTTAAGATGGAAGCTGCTCTGAGAGATGAGTTTGTGGAGTTTGCCGGAACAGTGCCGACAAGCCCCCAAAGGTTTATCCGAAAATTTCTGCCAGGCTTCTACAATCCTGCCGCATTTTGTGCACTCATACTCATAGATAGGCATTCTATTACCTCCTCCTGCCCATATCGTTTATAAATTAATCAGCCAATGCCATTTGTCAAGACGCAAAATCGCCACAAAGCAAAATTGTCTTACGCCATATCCCTCAAATCATCGAGCGGCCCCTGCCAGGCCCTGTAAAAGTCAAACACAGCACCCATGTCGGGTATTTGTGCCAGTCTTAAAACGGCCTGCGTCTTTTCATGAACCCGGGCCTCTTCCAGTATCTTTTCTCTTGCCGACGCATCGAATGCTTGAAGGAACTTCGAGAATCTTATTACATGGATTAGTTCGTGAGTTACAATGTAGAGGGTAAACGGAAGCAAACGCAACTCAGGGAATTTTTTAAGGGTGGAAAGGATTGTGTGGTCCTGAAGGCATATCTTATAGAAATCGTACTCTGAAGAACTGAGCGATGTTTCGGCTTTGCGCCCAACATACCTGATAATCTGCGCAAGGGGTCCGTGTACAACCTCATCAGGGGTCAGGTCTGCCAGCGTTTTGATATCATAACGCCGGCCCCTCCATTCGGCCGAAGACATCTTGTAAGCATTGCTGCTTATTTCCTCGGCAATGGCCACAGCCTCATTGACGATCATCAATTCACCTTCCTGGAAACGCTGAAGTCCTTGCATGTGAAACCTCTACCGCTCTATTCCAGCTTCCGAATTTTCAGGGGACTTTAGCACATTGTTGTAACCATAGCCACCCTTGTTTTCAATAGTTGGTTGGAAGATAAAGGCTCACTCGGAGGCAGGGAAGTGAGAGGGGTGAGCAGGAAAAATCTGGACAGGCCTTCTGTAATGTAATAAGTATCACCTAACCCGGATAAACCGGAAATACGAAGCACGAAATCCTAAATCCGAAACAAATCCGAATATCAAATGTCCAAATGCTCGAAACTGTGGGTGCACCTTGCCTCTGCGTAGTCGCACTCAGAAAGCATTGCACTGGCATCATAATGATAGAATTTCTTTTCGTTTTGAATTTTGCATTTTTGTC
>DAOUTV010000259.1 GCA_030668505.1 Desulfobacterales bacterium
CCTTTACGCACAGTTGATTCCAAGGGCGAGGCCGGCAGAGTTTTTCGGATTTTTTAGCATCAGCGCCAAGTTTGCTTCTATCTTTGGCCCCCTGGTCTTTGGCCTGATAACGGACCTGTCGGAAAATCCGCGTAACGCCATAGTTTCATTGGTCTTGTTTTTTGTGATGGGAATGATTTTGTTGAGTCGGGTGAATATGGAGCGTGGGCGACTGAAAGCGACTGAATGATCCTGGTGCTACAGAATGGGCATACTCACATGCTCACCAATACGATACTGGATGCTTCGTGTTAAACCTGGGTTGAGCGGTTCAACGTTCCCGGTTCCCGGTTGAAGAGCCCTAACTGGCTGTTAGCAAAAGGATGGCGCGTCAATAGGGACGAATGTTGTGTTTCACCCAATGGGTGAAAGAGGCTAATCTGAGCATTGTGTTATAAAGTTAGGGATATCAGTAGACTATAAACTTTGAACCCTGGTCGCCTCTGGCGCCGCCGAAGGCGGGTAAACCTTGAACCCTGAACCTGGAACCGATCACTTTAGGTTAAATAAGGATATATACTGAATTCATACATCCAGCATCCAGTATCTGGTCCTCCCGATTAGCGCTATGTTTTTTTATCATGCAGGTATAGGGCCATGGCCACAGCTGCGGCTTCTTCTTGTGTGAGCACCTTCTTCATTTCTTCCTTGTCGTCTATGTAGGCGAAAATCCTGCCGGTGATCTGCATCACGATCTGAAGTATGCCAAGCACAACAAATATACCCACATATCGTATGATCAATGTAGAAATAGCATAACCCCAATCAATGGCTTCCGGTCCCATTAGGAATATCCTTTCCAAAAATTCTCAAGATTAGGCGCGATACTTCACATTAAACTTTAACTTTGGCATAAAAGGCCCTGTTTTTGAAAGAGAATCTTAAATATGATCACGCAAATACAAAAAAGGAGCGTGATTAAACTTAACCGAACATGGCAATCAACATGCCGGCTGCTGACGCACTGCCAATAACACCAGCCAGATTCGGCCCAATTGCGTGCATTAGCAAAAAATTGTTGGGATTCTCCTGTTGTCCGACTGTCTGTGAGACGCGTGCTGCCATGGGGACTGCAGAAACCCCTGCTGAACCGATGAGGGGGTTCATCTTGTCCTTGAGAAAAAGATTCATGATCTTTACCGTCAGGATTCCTCCCACTGTACAAATAGCGAAATCGATGAGTCCGAAGGCAAAGATGAGTAAGGGCTTGGCAGTGAGAAACTTTTCCGCCTGCATAGTGGCGCCCACTGAGATGCCCAGAAATATGGTTATGATATTCATGAGAGAACCTTGTGCAGACCCGGCCAGTCTGTCTACAACGCCACTTTCCCGCATAAAGTTACCCAGCATGAACATTCCCATTAAAGGTGTTACTGCAGGGATAAGCAGAGCAATGACCCCCGTTACGATTAAGGGAAAGAATATCTTTTCGCGCTTGGAAACAGGCCTCAGCTGTTTCATGACGACCTGTCGCTCTTCCTTGGAGGTCATAAGCCTCATGATGGGAGGCTGAATCAAGGGGACCATGGCCATGTAAGAATACGCGGCCAAAGCATTGGCCCCAAGAAGATTGGGGGCGAGCTTGGCAGTGAGATAGATGGTTGTTGGCCCGTCGGCCCCTCCAATGATCGCAACCGATGCGGCCTCTTTTAAGGTAAACCCAAAAAAGAGTACCCCTAGGAATGTCACAAAGACTCCAAGTTGAGCACCCGCCCCAATGATCAAAGTCTTTGGATTGGCAATTAGGGGGCCGAAGTCGGTCATGGCACCAAGTCCCAGAAATATAAGGCATGGAATGACCTCCCACTTCACACCGTAATGGTAAAATATGTTGAAGAGATCCCTTTTGCCGTGATCGTCGAATCCCATGAGGGGAGTCAAGGGAAAATTGACAATGAAGATTCCAAAACCGATGGGCAGCAAGAGCAAGGGTTCGTATTTTTTTGCTACGGCCAAATAAATGAAAAACAGGCCGATCCCCCACATGATAACGAGCTTGTAATGAAGATTAAAAAGCCCGGTCTGTGTATATAAAATATTCAATAAGACATCAATAAACTTGTCCCAATTCATAGTCTATTTCCTTCTTTCCATCCCTGGGCTTTCAGCTTTGAGCTTTAAGCCGGCACTTCTTATTATTCACAAATTATACGGCTATCACCGGGTTGCATGTTGGGATCTTCCTCTAGTGTGACAGTCAGGTTTCGCCTCATCTCAACGTCCAGGAGTTCTTTTCGTTTTTTGTTCAGCAAGTAGTAACCTACTTTACCGGGTACGATTCCTCTTACCTGTGTGATGTTTTCTTTTAGGGTTTCAGAGCGGAGCCTTCTCAAAAATTCGAGGGCGAGCCTCTCGGCAGAAGGAACAAGCCCTTTGCCCTGGCAATGAGGGCAAGGCACAAAGCTTCCGTATTCTATAGACGCAGCTATTCTTTGACGGGATAGTTCCAAGAGCCCAAATTTGGAAATTTTGCCCGTACTGATCCTGGCCTTATCCATCTTGGTATGCTGCTTTACAGCCTTTTCTACGGATAGATTGTGTTTCCGTTCCCTCATATCAATAAAGTCGATAACTATAAGGCCACCCAAGTCCCTGAGGCGCAGTTGACGCGCAATTTCAGCAGCAGCCTCCATATTGGTTGCATATGCGGTCTCTTCCATAGATCCTTTACGTGTCGCCTTGCCAGAATTAACATCAATGGCCACTAATGCCTCTGTGGGGCTAATCACTATGTGGCTACCCGATTTCAAGGGGATCCTACTCGCAAAAATAGAGCCGATTTGTTCCTCGATTTCATACTTGGTGAAGATTGGCTCTGGATCACTATAGAGTTTAAGGATTCTTGTATGCCGCGGAGATATTATGCGAATGAAATACTTCACATCTTGGAATATATCCTTGTTATCTATTAGGATTTCCTTTACATCAGATGTGAAATGGTCCCGGATGACTCGAATTGCAACGTGGCGTTCCTTGTAAAGTAGGCTTCGGGCAGAGGCACTAACACCATGCTTATTAATATTTTTCCATAGACGAAGGAGATAGCGGACATCTTTGGAGATTTCTTGCTTTTTCTGGTTTTGAGCAGCAGTCCTGACAATCGTACCAAAACCTTGGGGGACCTTTAGGGTCTCTATGATAACTTTAAGTCGTCCGCGTTCATTTTCATCTTCGATTTTCCTGGAAACACCGGAATTTTTTCCCCCGGGCATAAGGACAACATAGCGTCCGGGCAAGGAGATAAAGGTGGTAAGCATAGCACCTTTGTTCAGGATCGGTTCCTTGGTGACTTGGACCAGGAGCTCCTGGCCTGGCTTGATAAGATTCCGTATGCCAGGGGTCCCCTTTTTGGCGGCCGGGGGCTTTTCAATAATATAGTAGTCACTGTGTATTTCGTGTTGCTGCAAGAAGCCGTTTCTTTCCGCACCGTAGTCAACAAAGGCGGCTTGCAGGCTTGGTTCCACCCGTGTGACCACACCTTTGTAAATATTCCCCCTCGTTATTTCCCCGGCCGTGGTCTCTATATGAAAACTTTCCAGGCGGATTCCCTTTACCAG
>DAOUTV010000256.1 GCA_030668505.1 Desulfobacterales bacterium
CGGCGGATCGAATGTTGAATGGGAAAAGATGAAGAAACAGAAAATATCCGTTGAATGTTCGGTATTGGATATTCGTTTTTCATTCGACGTTGGACGTTCGATGTTCGATGTTCGACGTTTATCTTTCAAAACAATTCCGTACGGCATAAATGTAACCTGTGAACGTTTACAAAACAACTTAGCGCTTATGGGGATAGAGACCGTGATGAGTGATCACCGGGAGTCGCTACAGAACAGTGGTGTAAGAATCTGGGAATGCTACTGATTACGTATCACGGTCAACCGGCCCGATCTTAAACCGTATATCTCCAACCACTTCTTTTCCAAGGCTCTCGTTAAGTTTTTCGATCAACTCAGGCTTCAAGAATTGAAGCTGTTGCATCCATGGGGCACTCGAAACATTGACCAGGAGCAACTTTCCTTTAATTGCTTCCGGTCTGGCATTTTCAGCAATTGCCGGCCCCACCACGTCCTTCCATTGCTGCCAGATCCTATGGGTGTTCAAATCAACATCAATTCTCGATGCTTGTATGGCCTGCTGCAAAATTGTGGCGAGGGTGGCGGGTTTGTCCATCTTCTTTCTCACACGTACTCTCCAGAAATTTGGAAACTCTTGATTTTGAATTATTTCGGCCTATGAAATCCCCCTAAATCCCCCTTTGGTAAAGGGGGACTTTAAGTTGTTCCCCCCTTTGGTAAAGGGGGATTTAGGGGGGATTAGTTCGGTTTCCAAATTTCTGACTCTCATAGTCTGCCGAACTGCTGCCTGTCAACATAAACTATTTCCGTTTTTCCTTGACTATGCGCGGTCGAGTGGCTATGGTCCCCATTTAATTTAGACATAAAGAAATTTCCATTAAAACACCAAGCAATAGGAGCAGCCGATGGCCTGGGATTGGGACAAGCTAAAAACACAGCAGCAAGGATCTGGTAGCGGTATGCCACCAGGGGTGGACGACGTGATTCAAAAATTTAAGAACCTGAAACTGCCCGGGGGCTGGATCATCATACTTGTTGTTCTGGTTATTTATATGGGCAGTTCAGCCGTTTATAGCGTAAAGGTGGATGAAGTAGGGGTGGTCCAGCGGTTTGGCAAGCATGTCCGCACCGTTCAACCCGGACTCGGTTTTAAGCTCCCCACGGGCATTGAGAAAGTGACCAAGGTCCCGGTAAGGCGTATCGACAAAGAAGAATTCGGTTTCCGGACCGTTGCAGCCGGGGTCCGCACCCAGTACGCAGTGAGCAATGCCTATGAGGGTGAATATCTTATGCTGACAGGGGATCTTAATGTGGCCGTGGTTCCCTGGATTGTTCAGTTCCGGGTAAAAGAGCCTGATAAGTACTTATTTAAGGTTCACAATGTCAGGGGTACACTTCGTGATCTGGCGGAGTCCACCATGCGGTTGGTAGTTGGTGACAGAAGCATTAACGAGGTCATCAGCAAGAGAGTGGAAATCGCTGACCAGGCCCGCTCGTTGCTGCAAAAAGAGCTCGATGAGGCTGAGACAGGGATCTACGTTGTGACCATCGAGATGAAAAAGACAAATGTCCCTGAACCTGTCCAGCCGTCTTTTAATGAAGTGAACCAGGCCGTACAGGAAAAAGAACGGATGGTCTATCAGGCGAGGGAGGAATATAACAAGGCCATTCCTGCTGCCAAGGGAAACGCCGAGAAAACGATCAAGTCTGCTGAAGGATTTGCCCTTGATCGTGTAAACCGGGCCAAGGGCGATGCGTCCAGGTTCGTGGCTGTGTACAATGAATATTCAAAGGCAAAGGACGTCACTCGCCGGCGTCTTTATCTGGAAGCCCTGAAGGATCTTCTTCCCAAATTGGGCAGCAAATACATCATCGATGCAGATCAAAAAAACGTCCTTCCATTCCTTAATCTGGGTAAACAAGCGGGGGTGCAAAAATGAAGAACAAAGCGTTAATCATTATTATTCCGGTCATCGTTGCCCTCCTGCTCGCCCTTGGAGGTGTTTACACAGTAGATGAAAGGGAGCAGGTAGTTGTTACACAGTTTGGCAGGGCGATCGGGGAACCGAAAAGTGAGCCCGGCCTTTATTTTAAAATTCCTTTTATCCAGCTTGCCAATCGTTTTCCCAAGAACCTCCAGGAGTGGGACGGGGACCCCGGACAAATCCCTACGTTGGACAAGACATTTATCTGGGTGGACACTTTCGCCCGATGGAAGATTGTTGATCCCCTGGCCTTCTTTCAGACAGTAAACAATGTGATTGGCGCTTTGGGTCGCCTTGACGATATCATTGACCCGGCAGTGCGCAACTTCATTACATCCTATCCTCTCATTGAAACCGTGCGCAGAACGAACCGAGAACTCGACACTTTTGAGGTCGGTCTGGAACAGGAAGAGATGAAGGACAAAAGACGACTGGGCACGGTCAAGTTTGGCCGGGAAAAAATATCCAAGGGGATTATGGAGCAGGCCCAGCCCAAGCTTGCCAAGTTCGGCATTGAGCTGGTTGACGTTAAGATCAAGCGGATCAATTACGTGGAGGCGGTTCAGACGTCGGTCTTTGGACGAATGATTGCAGAACGGAAGCAGATCGCTGAAAAGTTCCGTTCAGAAGGAAAAGGTGAGGCCCGGAAGATCGAGGGAGAAAAGGAAAGGGAGATGAAACGGATTACCTCAGAGGCCTACAAAACAGCCCAGGAAATCAAGGGTAAAGCCGATGCCACGGCGACAAAGATATATGCTAAGGCCTATGGACGTGATCCTGATTTCTATTCTTTTGTGAATACGCTTGATATGTACAGGGAGACCCTGGATAAAGAGAGCTCACTCATTCTTTCCACAGACGCCGAGTTTCTCAAGTATTTGAAAGGATATACCGGCAAGTAGGAAAGGTGGCCCTTCTTCATACACGTAAAGAATTACAAAAATAGAAGATGGCGAAGGGGCAGGTCTGGGGTTCGCCATTATAGTTCGCTCGCCCCTATGTATTTATTTTCCCAAGTTAATGCATTTATTTTCCCAGATTATGACCGAAGCTGCCCACCAGTGAAAGCTAACCCCTTGAAATTACATAACTCAGCCATTGGCACAATTTATGCAAAAAATAGGTTTGGATTGGTAAAGAATAGAAAACCATCAACACGCATTCAAACACCAAAGAGCGCCGATAATGAAACAAATTGTCGAAAGTCTTGTAATGTTCGGGATGTTAAGTCTCATTATTGGGGTCATAGTTGGGACTTCGGCTCATCTCTTTTTCAACTGGACACCTTTATTGCACCACTCTTTTTCATCGTGTTGGGACTTCATAATTAATTGGAAAACCTTCACTTTGACTTTCCTCGGTCTTGGCATAGCATTATTTCTACGGCAATTAATCGTAGTACTCACCCGCTAGACCTTATACCGCCACCAGGCACCGCTAAACCAACGCCAATATATTAACCAGTGCCCATCCACGAATCGTAAAAACTCAATAGGCACAAGCGTATGTTTCCAATTCAGAAATGAGCAATTTTCCGCAAGGTCAAGGAAAACAAGGGGTTGTGCGGAGGCGTACCGAGGTACGTCGCACAAGCAACCCCGCAGTTTGACGCCGATTCAGCCGTTCAGCCGTCGCAGCCAGTGCTTTGGCGAAGTCGGCTCGTAGCCAAGAAGGCTACTATGGCGAAGTCGGCGATTGCGGAAA
>DAOUTV010000225.1 GCA_030668505.1 Desulfobacterales bacterium
CTCAGACTCCCGCAGCGCCTCCTCTGCCTGCTTGCGCTCGACAGCTTGTGTCTCTAATTTCTTGACCCTTTCTTCAAACGCCTCATAGGTCTGCTTTTTCTGCATTCAAACAGTCTCCCGTTGGGATTAAAAAAAGAAAACCAATGCACACGTATATCTTAGGTGCAATGTGTGGAGCTTTAACCAAGACCACAAGGATTCTTCTTCGGTTATACTACGCGTGGTCCTGTTCTAAGTTGATCAGAATCATGCTCCGATTCACCAATATTTGTCAAGTGGACCCACTCCGATCCACCGTAACGTCATTTGAAGAGGTAACCCCTTGAAGTATGGGTGGCGTGTTTCTTGGAACGGCTTGGCGGAAACCCTTAGTTTTTCCGTGACTTAGCAAAGGGAGAGACCGCAGCCGCCGAAGTGAAACGGAGGTGGAATGCGGAGGGGGCAAAGAATGCCCCCATTGCTAAGTCACTGGAAAAACAAGGGTTGGAGACATCGGAGTGGAAAGAAGCATGCCCCCCCGTGAACGGTTACAAACAAAGGGTATCTTCTAAAGTTTCAAAAACATACTGCAGCAACGCCGGAGATGTTTTGGTCATTTGATATTCGTATTTTGAAATTTTTAATCGTCGTTCATAAACTATACTGGATACGAGGTTAAGATACAAATTGGATTCATACATCCGGTATCCAGCATCTCGTGCACGCGAAGGGTGCCAAGTTCCGTCTTCGACGGCACAGTCAAATGCTTTGGCCTCCGGCCCACAGGGGACTACACCCGCGAGGGGGGTAGGTGGTGGAAATGACCGGGACAAAGACTTGAAACAGCAGAAAAACACCGTTTTTGATGAATGCCCAGTGCACGATGCTAATGGTCACACACATTGTCTCCAGCGACCAAGGTATTGGTGAGGTATTGCTGAACCAGTTCCTCAGGAGTAAGGTTGGGGGCGCCCGGGATAACCTTGATGCTGTTTTCTCCAAAAAGGCTCATGGCCCTTTGGCCCATGCCTCCCGCAATGATTACTTCTACGCCCAGTTCGTGGAGCCACTGGGGCAAAACGCCCGGCTCGTGGGGTGGCGGGGTCAATAGTTCCTTCTCTTTTATTTCCTGGTTTTCCACATGGACAATCGCAAATTGCGCAGCATGGCCGAAATGAGCTGTGAGTCGCCCTTCGGCCACAGGGATCGCAATTTTCATTAGCGTTTCCTCCTTTTCATCTTTTTCTTCCCTATGGATCGATAGAGTTCCAGATGTATTTGTCTGGTCCGCTGCTTCCATGATTGTTGCGACAACCTGGTTGTATGCTTGCGTGACCTCTGAGTCCGGGTATTTTTCCAAGTATGACTCCCCTGCGTCTGCGCATTTTACCATTTGTGGGTCAAAGGGGATATGACCCAAGAAGGGGACATTCATGGCCAGGGCTGTTTTAAAACCGCCTCCAGTTCCGAATAGGTCCACAGACTTGCCGCAGTGGGGGCACACAAAACCGCTCATATTTTCTATCAATCCAAAGATTGGCATTTTCACGGTTCTACAAAAGTTGATAGATTTCCTGATGTCGGCAAGGGATATCTCCTGAGGCGTGGTCACAATAATCGCCTTGGCACCAGGGATCGTTTGCGCCACAGAAAGCGGCTCATCACCTGTGCCGGGCGGGGAATCGATAATAAGATAATCTAGTTGTCCCCAGTGGACGTCCGAGATGAACTGGCGGATGACATGCATCTTCAACGGTCCACGCCAAATTACGGCGTCGTCAGGATCCTGGGACAGGGATTCGATGGAGACAACCTTCAGGTTATCTGAGTACGGCTTGGGAACCATTCGATTATCTGCGCTGATGTCGAGAAGCCCCTTCAGTCCCAGCATCCTCGGAATGTCAGGGCCGTGAAGATCTACATCCATCAGACCGACTTTGGCCCCCTTTTTTGAAAGGGCCACCGCCAGGTTGGCAGCAACGCTTGTTTTGCCGACCCCTCCCTTGCCGCTCATGACAAGGAACTTGTTTTTGATTAGACCCAGGGACTCCTGGATTGCCTGGTCTTGTGCAGCCATGCCCTGGTCCGGTTGATGACCGCAGTCTTGTTTAGAATCACAATTACACTTGTCGGAATGATCCATAGAAAAACCTCCTGTTTTTATGATTTTGCATTTTTAGTTTTCAATAGTATAGGAATTTCGTAGCAACGGCACAGTACGACTAATGCGGATCGAATTAAATCGCGTGATGATTTAATGAGTTGTGCTGCAGAACTATAAGCATTCGTTGACTGGATTGCAACCCCGGATCCCTCCCTTTTATTTAAACCCAGTGCCCTTCCACATTTGCTTCCTCTACGGCCTGCAATTGTCCGCTCTTGTACTGCGTAATGGCGTCTATTACGCGCCCTTTTGCGCCTGTCACAACTTGGACACCTGCTGCGTTCAATACCTGGAAGGCCTTGGGGCCGCAGTTGC
This sequence comes from Desulfobacterales bacterium, assembly GCA_030668505.1. Classification (GTDB taxonomy): domain Bacteria; phylum Desulfobacterota; class Desulfobacteria; order Desulfobacterales. Next base: position 2,459 of record DAOUTV010000225.1, read on the forward strand.
CGGAAATCAATACATCAGCCTTTTGATCAACTATGGTCTTTGCCGCCTGAATACCCGCCCCTTGGGGCAAATTGAGATTCTGCTTATTTTCTGCAACCTCATACTCAAGTGTTCCCGGGTCCACGATGATGAAGTACTTAGCTCTCCCAAAGCTGGGGTCCATATCTGCAATCAATTCATCTCCGGTAGACGTCACTGCTATCTTCATTGTTGACCGTACCTCCCTTTTGTTATTGATTCCCAGCCTGCTTCAACACTTCCATGAGTTCATCGGCCCTATTGTATCCTGAAACCTTGACTTCAACCTCTTTAACACCTTCTGTTTGTTGAACCGCCTTCTTAATGTCATAGGCGAGTTTGAAGGCCATGGGACAGACCGGAGAAGAAGGTCGAAATGTTAGACTGACCTTGCCATCCTGATCGATCAAAAGATCTCTGACCAGTTTCATACGCATGATGTCAAGATTGGTGCCGGGGTCAATAACACCCCTAAGGGCATCTTCTATTTTTTCTTTGAGTATCATTGGAGATCCTTGGGTTGATAATAGACTGCAGAACCCTTTTTCACAATGTCAATCGTATGGTTTTCAATCAACGGCTCAATATATTTCAAGATTTCATTCTTATGCACACCGAGCCCTGATGAGATGTCATCCAGGGTACACGGACGCCTTGCAAGGAGGTTCAAGAGGTTTTCCTCAACGTCAACCCTTTTAGTATGTTTTTCCAAATCCTTATATGGTGTAATCACTTCGGCCTTTTCGCCAAGGACTTTGCAAAACCTGGCCATCTTTTCCGGGGAGACTTGTCGTGCGTACGCCTCTGCTGCAGGACGAACCGCCGTATTTATGTGAACCTTTTGAGGGTTAATTCTTTCAATCCAGTGTTTGAACTGCGTGGCGTCTGTTTCAGTCGAATTGATGCCATCCAGGATAAAGACCTCAAGCCATATCTCGCCCGGGTATTCATTGCAGAAGGTGATTAAGCCTTGCACCATGGTTTTAAAGTTGATCTCAGGATGCGGGCGGTTGATGGTTTCAAGCCCCTCTTGATCGTGTGCATCAAGAGAAGGTAATACTACATCCGCTTCCATGATAGATTCACGCACCCGGCTGTCATACAGGAGGGAGCTATTGGTCAACAGCGCAACCGGAATATCCGTGTATTTCTTGATATTGCGAATCAATGATCCTATTTCACTGTTTAATGTGGGTTCACCCGAGCCTGCCAATGTGATGTAGTCCGCCAGGATCCCCTCTTTCAGCTTTTTATATACCTGCTCAAGGATTTTGTTTGCCGGAATATAAGGCCTTCGTTCTAGTCTCTTTTCTTTAGTACGCCCAAGCTGGCAATAAATGCAATCGTATGAACAGATCTTGTATGGCACGAGGTCGACGCCCAAGGACCGGCCTAATCTTCGCGAGGGTACTGGCCCGTAAACAAAATGCTCCGTCATTATTACCTTAGTGTATCAGCTTTAAAATGCCGCAGTATTGAAGCCTGTCATTGCGAGGAGTCCGCCTATACGGACGACGAAGCAATCTCATTGTTTTTTCGGAGATTAGAGATTGCTTCGCTTCGCTCGCAATGACATCGTCGACTGCGAACTTATTTGGGAAACGCACTACTAGTCCTTTAGAAAGCCTTCAACCCTGTGCCATATCTTTTTGATAGCATCAGACACCCTGCCGTCTGAAAATTCGACAATACTCTTGACCGCGACCATGGCATAGGTGACCGCGGTGTCATAGGGGATACGACCTACCAGTTCAATCCGGTTTCTTGCACAGTAGTCTGCAATTTGATTAGACATCTCCTCGTTTAAGTCGAATTTATTGACACAGGCGAGTGTCGGTA
>DAOUTV010000105.1 GCA_030668505.1 Desulfobacterales bacterium
ATTTAAGGATGTTTCCTCGCTTGAGATAGTAGAAAATGTAACCACAGGTCTCCAAGACAAACTGAAGGAGAACAGGATAGAGCTTGTTGTGGCGGAGGACCTTCCGCATATCTACTGTGATGGAGAGAGAATCTATCAGGTTTTTGAGAACTTAATTGTTAATGCCCTCAAGTATATGGGAGATACTGAGAACCCAAAAATCGAGATCGGATACGACGATAAAGGAGCGTTCCATCAGTTCTATGTTAGAGATAATGGTATAGGGATTGATGCGAAATATCATGGAAAAGTATTCGAGATGTTCCACCGTTTAAGGGAAGTAGAAGATGAAAAAGGAACCGGCTTAGGGCTTGCAATCGTTGACAGGATTGTGACCAACCACGGGGGAAGGGTCTGGGTAGAGTCTGAAAAGGGAAGGGGTGCGGTCTTCTATTTTACCTTGCCAAAGGCTGACCCTATTAGACTCCCTTGAGATTAATGACAAACTCTGTATCCTGTAAAGGGTCATTTGTGTTGTCCTTAATGTATGTAAAACTCTTCACAGAAGTGGCATGAAATTTCATAACCGTAGTGGTTTGGTCCCCTTTGCCCTGCTATGCAGTTGAGTTAACTGCTTAGAATGTAAAGTGATATTCCTAACATAAAATGTTGCATGATTCTTGCTGTTAAATTTAATGAATTCGTAAAAAGTCGTCACTCCGGTGAAAACCGGAGTCCAGAGCCTTTTTAACTATCTGAATAGACTGGATTCCGGCTTTCGCGACTCGACTGAGCTCGCCGAAGTCCGGAATGACAGAAAGAGGTGTTTTTCGACTTTTTACGAGACTGTCAATATTACATGAATCCTGAAAAGTATGAGGGAAACAGAACTTGGCAATAAAAATAGATAAAGTGCTCCTGGAAAAGGCCTGTAAAAATATCATCGAGGCCATCTTGTTTTGCCTGCCCAGCTCTTATAAGGGAACCGTTTACCGAATAGGTCGTCCTCCTGAGATAATCGCAAGGCGGATTACCTCTGGCGTCATCGATGAGGAAAGAAAGACCATTTCCTGGGGGCTCCCTAAAGGGACTGATTATAACCCTCCCGGAAAACCCTGGATCGAATACAGGGATGAACCGGGCCGTCCCTTAGAAGCCATGGCTTGGTGTGTGGAGAAGCAGAAGAGTTGGACGGCGGAGGATCCCAGAGGTGACAGTCGAAGTGTCAGACTTCAGGTAGAAGGTGTATGGGAAGATTCCCACCACATGGAACCCGTTTTAGTCCGGAAAAAGGATTTATTCTTCGGAAATGAGCCAAGCCTACATTACCCTGGAACGTACAAAGGCGAAATACTATGGCAGAATAACGAATACGTGGTGGTGGCTGTTATAAAGATTCATTTTCGTCCTCATACCATCAAGATAGGCAGCCCAGAGACCCGGATTGTAAAGAGACTATCCAGTGCCCTCGGCACGGAGCTCCTTTCCTATCAGTTGCGCGAGCAGTCCGTTGAAGCGATGCGACAAGTGGCACAAGACAAGCTAAATTCCTGTAATACACTTGCACACACGCTGCGGAATGTCATTGCTAAATCTGGTTTTATTTTCTTGCTCATTAAACAGGAACTGGGGTTCCTAAGAAATCAATGGGAAGGAATTTTGCTAGAGAAGTCGGATAAAAAGCGTATGAAGCAAGAAGCAGTGCATGCGTTAAATGAAGCCTTGAAGGGCATGGGCCAAGGATTTGATGATCAGAAAAAAGAGCTAATGGAGGCTCAGAACCGATTTTTGGAAATCTCGCTACCTCCTGAGCGGGGTGAAAAGTGGGTCCGTATACAGATAGAAGAGAGGTGGAATGAACTGCTTGCCGAAAGACACCTGGACGAGGAGCGGGCAAAGGGAATCCGCCGTGGTATTGATCAACTGAAAAGATCTCTTTATCTCGGACAAGATCCGGATATTCTTGCAGGCTATGACAAGATGCTCGAAAGTTTAAAGAAGGAGTGGACCGACCTCATTTACACAGACACAGACGGACTAGATTTACAATTTCTTGACAGGGTAATCCGCATTCTCAAAGACCCTTGCCTCAACCTTCCCTATCAGACGAAATCGAGAGATAGTCTTATGAAGCTCAAAATGCTTGCCGAGGCACTGAGTCAACTAGAACACAACACCAATGAGGTTTTGCGACAAGTTATTAACGGCCCTGATAAAGGGAAGACTTCCAATGCTTTGAATAACACAGGGATCCATTCGACATGGCCGATGTTGACCGAATTCACCCTTAGCGATGAACACTGGCCCCACTCTTAAGAGCTTGAGAGTCCAAAGTTCTCGGAAACACGCCTTAAAGTCCCCCTTTCATAAAGGGGGACCCGCCTGCCAACGCCTGGTTCACAACGGAACTACAGTGCCGGCACAAACGGCAATGGCGGGCAGGTTTAGGGGGATTTCAGGAAGTTGCCCAAAAATTTCCCCTACCCCCCCTTAGGAAAGGGGGGAATTAGCTGTCAATAATTTCAGGTGATTATGCAAACTTTAGACTGACCAGTTAAGAGACATATAGAGAATAAGAAATTAACCCTACAGTTTGAAACGAAGAAGTATCCATAATCCCTCTCACGGTTCCCCCTGAATTTCCGGTCTCGCCCCTAAAAACCTCATCCAGTCTGTCGGTTGACCCGTATTTTTGCCCAGAACTTGACAAGATTTGTGATATGTTATACAAATCTTTGATAAAATGGCCTGGTGGGCGGGTGTATCTGTTGGCAGGAGATCTGTACCTGGATTAGCTCATAATAACAGGGGTTCTTATCATTGGAAGGACCGCTTTCTGTATCATACATCTGACAGGCACAGCCGAACGTAATTATACGTCTCGGAATTTGTACAATATTAGGCAATGTCTGAAAAGCTAAGGATACTGGTTGTTGATGATGAAAAGTGGAGACCGATTCTAAATGACAAATGAAGACCCCAAGCCTTGCACTCGTTACCAATTCTCTCCCTTGACAAATAGGTAAACATATGTCACTATTACCCTAAATAATAATACTTTGTATGTAATAATTTAGGGGTAAATTGTATCATGAAAGGACAGCGAGTGGCATTTACACGAAAAATCGAATCGGAATTACTGAGTTGGAAAAACAGCGCAAACAGAAAACCGATTGTTTTGCGGGGGGCCAGGCAGGTCGGAAAAACATTTGTTGTCAACCGATTCGCCGAGAATTTCGACCATTTTATCGAGATCAACCTTGAAAGACCGAAAGAACGCGATCTTTTTTCCGGTTTCAATACCGGTCAGGAACTTGTTGAGCGAATTTTGCTTTATAAAGGCCAAAAAATAGACACAAAGAGAGCCCTTTTATTTATTGATGAAATTCAACACTCAGCAGAAGCTGTCCAATCGCTCAGATACCTTTATGAGGATCTAAAGGATTTGCACGTTATTGCCGCCGGTTCACTTCTGGAAGTTTTTTCAAAAAAAGAGGGTTTTTCTTTTCCTGTCGGCAGGGTCAAGAATCTTTTTATGTATCCTGTATCTTTTATGGAATATCTTGAAGCACAAAACCCGCCTCTTGCTGAAAAACTGTTGCAACAGGATGTATTGGAAGAATCATCCCTTCACGATGTCCTGCTTGACGCGTTTAACACCTATGCATTCGTCGGCGGTATGCCGGAAGCCCTTTCCGTTTATGAGGAAACGGGATCTTATTCAGCAGTGAGGGAGATCTATGACGCCATTTTCATGGGATACATTGAAGATGTGGAGAAGTATTCAAATTTGGCGAAAGCAAAATATTTAGCCCACACCATAGACCGGGCACCCTTATATGCCGGTGAACGGATTACATATGAAAAGTTCGGAGAGTCTTCATTCCGGTCAAGAGAAATGAAAGAGGCATTTGATGTGCTTGAACGCGCCTTGATCGTGTATCGGGCAAGACCTTCCGTATCAACCCACATACCGGTTATTGAAAAACTGCGCAAGGCTCCGAAGCTTTTTTTTCTTGATGTCGGGCTGGTGAATTACCGGATTGGATTCAAGGAATTTTTCAGCAGGCACTCCCTGGACAATGTCTATCAGGGAAGAATATCGGAACAGGTCGCGGCCCAGGAAATCGTTGCCCGGGCCTTCCGGCCACCGTCACTTCGGTTCTGGATACGGGAAAAAGGGTCTGCTGAAACGGATTTTCTTTATCCCTTTAAAGACCTGATTATCCCGATCGAAGTGAAAAGCGGGAAGACCGGCAAACTGAAATCTTTAAATCAGTTCATGGAAAACAGTCAGCATCCATATGCCATTCGTGTCTATTCCGGCAAAACCCGAATCGACCGGATACAGCTTCCATCAGGAAAACAGTACCACCTCTGTTCGATTCCGTATTACCTGTTATCAAGACTTGATGACGTCATCGAACGGTTTGTGCTGCCATGAAATCCCAGGCATTTACATGGGCTATTCCGTACGAGGCTCGGTAAATGAGCCGCGGAACATAGCGATTTATCTTGCGCGACGCTTAAGGGGAGACAGCCTGGATGCAATCGCCAAAGCTTTTAATATAAGGGCGTACAGTACTGTCAGCAGTGTGGTCAACCGGACCCAAATTCTATTATCCAAGGGTCGGAAACTGAGAAAATCCTGTGAGCAGATAAGTCGTAATCTGACTAAGGGTCAAGCAAAGATTTGACCCCAAGCTTTGACAGGAGCAGTCATCACATATTTGTCAAATCAGGAGTTGAGGAGCTTATCAACCTTCAGCTCTTTGGCATAAACGTCTGGTGGGCGATTATAGAACATAAGGCAAGTTGTGTTGCCCAAAAGCCCTTCCAGCTATCTGCTATATAGTGGGTATGTCAAGGACCGAGCGTGGCAGATTGAGAGTTGGTAGCCCACGGTGGTATGGGCTTATTCTGCGTCCCCTTTCAGTCCCTCGACGTTTTCCACGGCTGGCCCCGGATTGTCAGCGTCATCGACCTGATTCTTGTTGCCCTGCCGCCGCGCCATCTTTTCCTGAGCCTTTCGTTTGCGTTTGCTCTCCCTCTGCCACTTCTTGAAGCTATGTGGACTGCGCTTTGCCATAACTCTCCTTTCTCCATCCGCTGCGGGAGCGGTTACCACGCCGCCGGCTGTCACGGTGAGCGGACTTTGCATTCGATCTACAATTCACCCACTGATCAAAACAAGAAAGGGCACTCCATCTGAATCGATGGAATGCCCTGTTTCGGAGTCGAATACCAACCTAAACCACAGTTACGTTCGCTGCAGCAGGACCTTTTTGGCCCTGCTCAATGTCAAAGGTTACACTATCACCTTCATTGAGAGATTTGAAACCGGTTGAATTGATCGCTGAATGATGAACGAATACATCCGGGCCATCTTCCTGCTCAATGAAGCCAAAGCCTTTGCTATCATTAAACCACTTCACAATTCCATTGGCCATCGTGACACCTCCTTTCAAAAAAATTCTCATAGTCCCAAACTTGAGGTTGCCACTCTTGACAAATGGATCTTCCCTCAGAACGAAACCGGGCCGCCAATAAAGACGGCCCTTTATTGATTAATCTAATAATAACCTACTTCTCAGAGGAAATCAAATCATTTACGATTATTTTTTGATCAAGATTCTTGGCAAGGGAATCTTGCGTTGAGTCCGGTGCCTGTCGGCGCAAAACAAAAGCCCGAATAAAGTCTTTGATATGAATCGGTTATCTATGTCCAAATCGCTAAATTGGCCACCAATGATGTTTGGCAAGAGGGATTCTGGACAAGCAAGAGGCTATGTTCAGTATTGTGGACATGGTGGCGTGTAGGTTGATTCCCCATATATTGTAAGCGTCCGACTTGGTTCATCCCTAAAGGATCCTGCTATTCACCCAACAAATTGAAAAATCCATAGTTTTGTGATAGACAAACAAGATCTTTGCTGAGTTTGCCAATTTTCAGAATGGAAATTATGGCAAGCTTATTATACTTTGCCTGCCGGGAAGGTTTCCCCAATATATTGTGGCTTACCTGTTGACGACCCAAACCCATCAGCCCGAGTCCACTTTGGACCCTTGCCGTCTCCTTTTCACTCACCTTCGCCAGAATGCTTCGGCGAGTTCCGCCGTCCTGAGACACAGGCAGGAGGCCCTGTGCGGGAGCACGGGGAGGCTTCACTGCATCCGGCGGTTTGTTTTTGTTCTTATTGCTTAAAATTCGACAAGGAATGGACAGGCCCAACCCATTTCATAAGCAAAACACCTATTTTTTCTCCGTATTTTCTCCGTAATAATTCAGTATTGTCTTTAAAATGAATTTCATGCAATAAAGAATCGTTTACAAGACAGCTCAACTTGTTCCGCCATCGCCTGACCCTATTCAAGGGTGACCCACATGGAGAAAAAGCTCAAAATGTTTATATGTAGCTCCGAACATGGTGTTAAGTGTTCTGTTGGGAGCCTCAATAGCATCGTCTCAATAAACCCAAACCCATCACACCTGGTGACTCACATTCTCTTGGCCCGAAACGAAGTTGTGGTCATGGACATGGAGGC
>DAOUTV010000015.1 GCA_030668505.1 Desulfobacterales bacterium
CCGACATCCCCTTCTTCGATAAATGCTTCGTGATCGCCGACGTTAACGTCGTCTTCCCATGATCAATATGACCTATCGTGCCTACATTCACATGCGGCTTCACTCGCTCAAATTTCTTCTTCGCCATCTCGCGTCCCTCCCTGCGGTTACTAGGATACTCATAGCCAATTCTTTTAAGACCTCTATATCCTCTTTTCCTTAATAGACTGGGCAATCGATTGAGGAACCGGCTCATAACCAGAAAACTGCATCGAATAAGTTGCCCGCTCTTGCTCCTGTTCCATCCAGTCCATCACGGCAGATCCCTTATCCACCTCGCCCATCATGTGGGACACTCCTGTATAGTACAAGATCCTTTCGGTGGCTGTAGTTTTACCGGCATCAATATGGGCAGCGATGCCAAAATTTCCGGCATTATGTAATGGAACCGACCTTGGCATGTGTTGTCCTGTCAAAACGTTGTGAACTCAATAACTTTGTTACCACCTGAAGTGAGCAAAGGCCTTATTGGCCTCTGCCATTCTGTGTGTGTCTTCCCTTTTCTTAATGGTGGCACCCCGCTGATTGGCTGCATCTATCAACTCGGTAGCCAGCTTTTCCGACATATTTTTTTCTGAACGCTTTCGTGCAAAGGAAATCAGCCATCTTATTCCCAGTGCGGTCTGACGGTTTGCTCGAACCTCGACCGGCACCTGATAAGTCGAGCCGCCCACCCGGCGCGACTTGACCTCAATGCGGGGTTTGACATTTCCCATAGCCTTTTCAAAGACCTGCAGAGGCGCCTCCTTAGCTCTCGTTTCTATAATGCCAAAGGCATCGTACAATATTGATTCTGCCACACTCTTCTTGCCATCCTTCATCAGGCAGTTGATAAACTTCGATACCAACTTGCTCTTATACTTCGAGTCAGGCACAACAGGCCGTTTAGGGACCTCTCGTTTTCTTGGCATGTATAGCTCCTGGAGTGTTGTGATTCGTTATTCGTTATTTCTTGACCGATTCATTATTCATTAATCGAGTGCCTAAAGTGAGCTAAAGTGAACTTAAGTGCCTAAAGTTAAAGGAGTAAAACCAACCTTTACAAAAAGTTTCTTCAAATCCCTGGCCCAGACCTGGACAACAGGCTCAGTAGATTAATTTAAGCATGTAGCGCCAGGGCAGGCCTCAACTTTAGCTCACTTTAGGCATTTTAGCTCACTTTCTTAAAAGAGATTCACTTTGGCCTTTTGGTGCCATATCTAGATCGACCTTGTTTCCGGTCCTGAACACCCACAGAATCAAGCGTGCCTCTGACTATATGATAGCGGACCCCGGGCAAATCTTTTACTCGCCCCCCCCGAACGAGTACAACAGAATGCTCCTGAAGGTTGTGCCCCACGCCGGGAATATAGGTAGTCACCTCCATACCGTTGGTCAAACGAACTCTGGCCACCTTTCTTAAGGCTGAATTCGGTTTCTTAGGCGTTGCCGTATATACTCGCGTACACACACCTCTTTTTTGAGGGCACTGTTTAAGGGCCGGCGTGTTGCTCTTTTTCCTAACCCGCTCTCGGCCCTTTCTTATTAACTGATTGATGGTGGGCATAAGCTATACCTCATGATTGTGTTTATTGTGTTTAAAAAACTACTTGTGCCCAATTTTTTGATTTACGGGTGTAGCATTTTGAGTGTGGGCGCAAAAATTATCCTTTATATCCCACCATATGGTTTTCTGTCAACCATTTTTTTACTCACCTTCGCCAGAATGCTTCGGCGAGTTCCGCCGTCCTGAGACACAGTCAGCATGCCCTGTGCGGGAGCACGGGGAGGCTTCACTTTCTCAGGCACGGGCCACCTCATCCAGTTGATCCACTCCTGGGTCGTCCACGACCTGCAATTGTTCAACCGTCTCCTCAGGTTCCATCACAATACTGGTATCTCTATATTGAGTTAATCCTGTACCCGCCGGTATTATACGCCCCATGATAACATTCTCTTTTAGGCCCTTTAAGTGGTCAACCTTGCCCGCAATACTCGCTTCCGTAAGCACCTTCGTAGTTTCTTGAAACGATGCTGCGGAAATAAAGCTCTCTGTGCTGAGCGACGCCTTGGTAATTCCCAAAAGCAGAGGTTTACCGACCGCCGGCTTGCCGCCTCTGGCTACCACCTCACGGTTGATCTCTTCAAAACGCGTCTTTTCGACATGTTCTTCCAAGATAAAGTCTGTGTCCCCCGGATCAGATATCCTTATGCGCCTCAACATCTGGCGCACGATCACCTCGATATGTTTATCATTGATTCGAACGCCCTGTAGACGATATACTTCCTGAACTTCGTCTACCATATATCGGGCCAGGCGAAGATCCCCTTGGATATTCAAGATGTCATGGGGATTCGCCGACCCCCCCATCAAGGAGTCGCCCGCCTTGATGTAATCCCCTTCCAACACGCTGATGTGTTTTCCCCGCGGAATCAGGTATTCTTTTTTCTCGCCAACATCAGGCGGCGCTACGGTAATCTTCTGCTTCCCCTTGGCTCCTTTGGAAATAGTCACATACCCATCAATCTCGCTTAGAATCGCAGCCTCTTTTGGTTTTCGACACTCAAACAGCTCAGCCACGCGCGGAAGGCCACCTGTAATATCCTTGGTTTTAGTGGTCTCCCGGGGAAGCTTGGCAATAACATCCCCGGCATTGACAGTATCACCTTCAGATACCATCAGAATAGCTCCCACCGGGATAAAATGACGGGCAGCAGCACCTGAGGGAAGTTTGGCGGTCTTACCCTTTTCATCCTTTATGGAAATCCTCGGGCGAACGTCTGTGTCCTTGTGTTGGACGATCACTTGACTCGCCTTCCCTGTCACAGGGTCAACCTTCTCCTGCATGGTCGCCCCCGACAAGATATCCCCAAACTTAACAACACCGCCTGTCTCACTAAGAATCGGGGTCGTGTAAGGGTCCCAAGTAACGAGCAGGTCACCAGGCTTGACCTTCTGACCGTTTCTGGCCACGAAGTGGGCACCGTATATCACCGGATATCGCTCACGTTCTCGGCCCTGGTCGTCCACAATGGCAAATTCTCCCCCTTTGCGGTCCATAACCACAAATTCTCCAGCGGCATTCTCAACCATCTTTACGCCGATGTATTTAACCAGGCCGGCGTTTGCAGCCCTGAAATCGGCTTCCTCTGCTGCGCCACGGGCTGTGCCGCCGATATGGAATGTCCGCATAGTAAGCTGTGTGCCGGGCTCGCCGATAGACTGCGCCGCCAAAATTCCAACCGGCGTTCCAATCTCTACGGGATGCCCATATGCCAAATCACGGCCATAACACTTGCAACATACACCGTTTTCGGACTTACATGTCAGTGCTGAACGGATTTTGACCTTGGTAAGACCAGCATTGTCGATCTTGGCGACCTTCTCTTCGTCAATTTCATCGTTGGCGCGTACTATCACCTCATCCGTATAAGGATCTCGAATGTCCTCTAAGGCCACTCTGCCGAGCACTCGCTCACCAATCTTCTTGATAATTTCGCCTCCCTCTACAAGAGGCTCCACATTAATCCCCGTCAACGTTCCACAATCCTCTTCGCTGGTCACACAATCTTGAGCAACATCTACCAACCTACGAGTCAGGTACCCTGAGTTTGCTGTCTTAAGGGCTGTATCGGCCAGGCCTTTCCGTGCACCGTGCGTTGAGCTAAAGTACTGAAGTACGCTGAGCCCTTCCCGAAAGTTTGCCGTAATAGGCGTCTCAATGATCTCGCCAGAAGGTTTGGCCATCAAGCCCCGCATTCCAGCTAACTGTCGCATTTGATCCTTGCTCCCCCTTGATCCTGAATCGGCCATCATATAGACGGCATTGAAGCTCTCTTCCTTGACCGGCTGGCCATTCTCGTCTAACACCGACTGACCGTCCGTGTCCACAAGGGGAACAATCTTCATCTCTTCCATCATCTCATTGGCTACATCCGTGGTCGCCTTTGCCCAAATGTCAACAACCTTATTATACTTCTCACCGCGGGTTATTAAGCCCTCGGTGTACTGCTCGTTGATCTTGGCAACTAGTGCATCAGCCTTCTTGATGATGTCCCATTTGTTGTGTGGTATGACCATGTCATCCACGCATATGGAAATGCCTCCCCGAGTGGCATATCGATAGCCAATGTCCTTCAGGCGGTCTGAAAGGATGACCGTGGCTTTACCCCCTAAGATCCTATAGCAGTAGTTGACCAGCTGGCTCAGGGCCTTTTTATCCATCACCTTATTGATAAGCTCAAAAGGAAACCCCTCTCTCTTTTCCATTACTTTAAATATATGATAGCTCCCATTAGCCTTGATGACATCACTGAAGCCACCAACGTCAAGGGTAAATATTGCCTCTGCATCAGATGGATCCATCGCGTATGCCTCTTTGAGTTGCTCTCGCTGCACAAATCCCATGTCACCACCCTTGGCACGATCCCTGCTCTTCGAGATCCTTTGTGCCATCTGGGCAAAATCCTCACCCTCTTCCAAATCAGCAAGGGCTCCTTTGGCCTCCTTCTCCGAAGAGACCATTATGTGACATAACTGCACAACCGGCTCACGAGAAAGGATTTCTCGAAGGATAACACGGCCCACAGTGGTCTCCACCCGCTGGCCACCAACGCGAACAACGATTCTGGCATGAAGACCCACCTCATCCGCATCGTAAGCACAGCGCACCTCTTCTGGGTTGGCAAAGACCTTGCCTTCTCCTCTTAAGCCAAAAACCGCTCGGGTCATGTAATAAATACCCAATACGATATCCTGAGTAGGTACAATGATGGGATCACCATTGGCAGGGGAAAGGATGTTGTTGGAGGACAACATAAGTACCCGCGATTCAGTTTGAGATTCTATTGAAAGGGGGACATGAACCGCCATTTGGTCCCCGTCAAAATCAGCGTTAAACGCCGTGCATACTAAGGGGTGAAGCTGAATCGCCTTGCCTTCAATCAGGATCGGCTCAAATGCCTGCATTCCCAGCCGATGCAGTGTTGGAGCGCGGTTCAGGATTACCGGATATTCCTTCACCACGTCGTCCAGGGTATCCCATACTTCCGGTGTTTCCCGTTCAACAAGTTTCTTGGCACCCTTGACCGTGGTGACCAATCCCTTTTCTTCGAGCCTGTAAAAAACAAAAGGCTTGAAGAGTTCCAAAGCCATCTTTTTGGGGAGGCCACATTGATGAAGGCGCAATTCCGGGCCTATGACAATAACGGTGCGCCCTGAATAATCAACCCGCTTGCCCAACAAATTTTGGCGAAAACGGCCCTGTTTCCCCCGCAATGCATCACTCAAAGATTTGAGCGGACGACGGTTTGGCCCTGTAACGACCCTTCCATATCGGCCGTTGTCAAATAGTACATCCACGGACTCTTGCAGCATCCTCTTTTCATTCCGTATGATGATGTCCGGAGCCCGCAAGTCTTTAAGCCGCTTCAAGCGGTTGTTGCGATTGATCACCCTTCGATAGAGGTCGTTTAGATCAGAGGTGGCAAATCGACCTCCTTCCAAGGGGACCAGCGGTCGCACATCCGGGGGCAGCACAGGAATCACATCCATGATCATCCACTCGGGACGATTCCCAGAGTTCCGAAACGCCTCAACGATCTTGAGCTGCTTGGAAAATTTTTTGCGCTTTGCCTCTGAACCCGTAGCCAGGATCTCAGCCCGTAGCCTCTTGTATTCCTCGTCCAAATCGAGCCTTTCGAGAAATGTCTTGATGGCTTCAGCCCCGATGCCGACCTCAAACGTATGACCGAATTTTTCCAATGCCTCCCGGTATGCGTCCTCCGGAAGAAGCTGGCGGGGAGCAAGACTGGTCTCCTTAGGATCTATAACGATATAAGCATCAAAATAGAGGACCTTTTCAAGCTCTTTTAGGGTCAGGTCCAGGAGGTTCCCAATCTTGCCGGGCAGGCTTCTCAAAAACCATATATGGGCTACCGATGTGGCCAGTTTAATGTGGCCCATACGTTCTCGTCGAACCTTGGACTGAATGACCTCGACCCCGCACTTCTCACAAACCACACCCCTGTGTTTCATTCTCTTATATTTGCCGCAGTTGCATTCATAATCCTTGGTGGGGCCGAAGATCTTCGCACAAAAAAGCCCGTCCCGCTCCGGCTTAAAGGTTCGGTAGTTTATCGTTTCAGGCTTTTTGATCTCCCCGTAGGACCACCCTCTGATCTTTTCAGACGATGCCAGCGAGATGCGAACCGCCTTGTAGCTCAGCGGATCCTTGGGTCTGGCAAAAAAACTGTATAAGTCTTCCAAGGCGTTCTCCTTTTCCTATTTTCCCTTTTCTTTTTTGCTTTCCATAAGTTCAACATCCAAACCCAAACCCTGTAATTCCTTAACCAGCACATTGAACGATTCTGGAAGCCCGGCCTCAAGCACATTCTCCCCCTTGACGATTTTTTCGTACATGCGAGTCCTGCCGGCCATATCATCTGACTTGACCGTCAAAAACTCTTGGAGGGCATAGGCTGCACCATAGGCCTCCGTGGCCCAGACTTCCATCTCGCCAAGTCGCTGCCCGCCAAACTGAGCCTTTCCTCCCAAGGGTTGTTGTGTTACTAACGAATAAGGCCCAATGGAACGGGCGTGGATCTTATCGTCCACCAAATGGTGAAGTTTCATCATATACATGATGCCAACCGTCACCTTGGTGTCAAAGGGGCTCCCAGTACGCCCGTCGTAGAGCGTGGCCTGGCCCTTTACGGAATAACCGGCCTCAGATAGCAAATCCTTGATCTCGGTCTCCTTGGCTCCGTCAAAAACCGGTGTAATCATATAGGCCCCCGCCCGATAACGTTTAGCAAAATCTCTCAACTCTTGGTCGCTCAACACCTCGATTTGTTCCGTCTGCTCTTTCAAAGGAAAAACCGATCTTAGTTTTTTCCTTAAAGCATCGTGTTTTTCGGAACGAATCAGTTCGTTGATTTGGTCTCCCAGTCCTTTCGCTGCCCAACCCAAATGGGTTTCCAAGATCTGTCCTACGTTCATACGGGAGGGAACACCCAAGGGGTTTAGTACAATGTCTACCGGAGTACCATCTTCAAAATAGGGCATATCCTCCAGAGGCAGGATACAAGAGACCACCCCTTTGTTGCCATGCCGCCCTGCCATCTTGTCGCCCACCGAAAGCCTTCGCTTCATGGCCACATAGACCCTGACAATTTTGATGATCCCGGGAGGGAGATCATCGCCCCCTTCGAATCGATTCACCTGATCCTCAAAACGTTTACGGACCTGGTCGCACTGCTCCCGACATCGTTCCAGCATTTCATTCATCTGGACAGCCACCGTGGCGTTCTTCAACTCCAGGCCAACCATTTGAGATAAGGAAATCTTCGAAAGGACATCGCCTGAAATACGGTCGCCCTTCTTGATAAGTTGAACCTTTCCTTTCTTGAAAGAAGCCGCGCAAACTTTGTCCGTTAAAAGGGCTGTCAGGCTCTCCCCGGCAACTCCCTCAATGATGGCGAGCTCATCATCTCGATCCCTTTCCAGGGCCTCAATTTTAAGCTTTTCAATGCTCAGGTCACGAGTAGCCTTTTCTACGCCCTTCCTGGAAAAAACCTTAGCATCAATCACAACACCGTTTACGCCTGGTGGTACCCGAAGAGAAGTATCCTTAACATCGCCTGCTTTCTCCCCAAAAATGGCTCTCAGCAGCTTCTCCTCAGGGGATAGCTGGGCCTCACCTTTAGGGGTAATTTTCCCTACCAGGATGTCTCCAGGCTTGACCTCAGCCCCAAGCCTAATAATGCCGCTTTCGTCCAGGTTCTTTAATGCCTCCTCACCTACATTCGGTATGTCACGGGTAATCTCCTCTTTACCCAGTTTGGTATCACGAGCCACCGTATCAAACTGTTCAATATGAATCGATGTGAAAACCCCGTCTCGTACCAGACGCTCACTCACCAGAATAGAATCCTCAAAGTTGTACCCCCCCCAAGGCATAAAGGCGACCATCACATTCTTGCCCAACGCAAGCTCTCCCCTTCTTGTAGCTGGGCCGTCTGCGATCACATCCCCTTTCTGGACAAGGTCGCCTTTTTTGACAATAGGCCGATGATTAAAACAGGTATTCTGATTGGAACGAGAAAACTTCCTCAAATTATAGATGGTTACCTGCCTGGCCTCCGAGGCATAGCCCGCCTGCTCCGGACGGTGGCCAGAGCCATCACCATTGCCTGTGTGCTTGACCACGATACGCTTTGCATCCACGCCCACAACTTCACCGTCACAGTCAGCTACTAGGGTAACCCCTGAATCTATAGCAACCACATCTTCCACGCCTGTAGCGACGAGCGGAGCGGCGCTCACAAGCAGCGGTACGGCCTGGCGCTGCATGTTGGAGCCCATGAGAGCCCTGTTGGCATCGTCATTTTCCAGAAAAGGAATCAGTGATGCCGCGACACTTACTAACTGATGAGGGGAGATATCCATGAGTTCAATCTCTTCGCGCTTGACCATCAAGAATTCACCAGCAACGCGCGCTGAGACCAAGGGATTCACAAACCGGCCCTTTTCGTCCAAGGGGGCATTGGCTTGAGCAATGCTAAGTTTCTCTTCATCCAAGGCGGTTAAAGATTTTATCCTGTTTGTGACCCGGCTGTTCTCAACCACTCGGTAAGGCGTCTCAATAAAGCCAAGCTTGTTCACGCGGGCATATGTACTCAGTGAGACAATCAAACCAATGTTAGGCCCCTCTGGGGTCTCAATGGGACAGATACGTCCGTAGTGTGTTGGATGAACGTCCCTTACCTCAAAGCCTGCACGCTCCCGCGTAAGTCCGCCAGGGCCCAAGGCACTTAGGCGCCTTTTATGGGTGATTTCGGAAAGCGGGTTAGTTTGGTCCATAAACTGGGAAAGCTGACTGGTGCCGAAGAACTCTTTCACGACTGCGGAAACCGGCTTGGAATTTATCAGGTCATGGGGCATCAATGCCTCAACCTCTTGCAGGCTCATCCGTTCTTTGATGGCGCGTTCCATCCTCACCAGTCCTATACGGTATTGGTTTTCCAAAAGTTCCCCCACGGCCCGCACCCGCCGGTTGCCCAGATGATCGATATCATCGACCGGGCCTTGGGTGTCTTTTAAATCGACCAGGATCTTGGTAGTAAGCAGGACGTCCTCTTCCCGGAGCGTACGCACGTCGAGGGGCACTTCGTCCTGGCGCAACCCCAACCGAATATTAGTCTTCAAACGCCCTACTTGCGCAAGGTCATAATGAGATGGGCTAAAAAAAAGCTGATGACAAAGTTGCTGGGCCACCTCTATGGTGGGTGGGTTACTTGGCCGGAGCCTTCGATAGATCTCCAGCAATGCATCATCCTTGGTCTCCACCTTGTCAAGGAGTAAGGTCTTGCTAATGGAATCACTGGTCGTGACGTTGTCTATGTAGAGTATGTCAAAACTAGATATCCGGGCAGCCGAGATCTTCTTAAAAACCTCTTCATCAATCACTTCGTTATAAGAGGCAACCACCTCTTCACTCTTAGGGTCTATCAAGGTGTGAGCCAAGATCTTGTTTTCAATATCTTCAAACTGAATTGATACGCGTTCGACTTTTGCTTCCAGGAGATGTTTGAGAGTATTTTTTGTAAAACGGCGCCCCTTTTTGATGATTACCTCACCGGTCTGTGGGTGTTTTACCGATTTTGACACGCGCTGCCCTACTAAGAGGTCTTTGTCAACCGTTTTGTACAGATGCTTGCCCGTCACCTCGATCCTTTCAGTACGATAAAAACGAGATAGAATTTCCTCCCCTGAATACCCAAAGGCCTTCAATAGTAAAGTGGCGGGAAATTTGCGGCGGCGGTCGATCCTAACATAAACCACATCCTTGGGGTCAATTTCCAAATCGATCCAAGAGCCCCGTACTGGGATAACCCTGGCCGTATAAAGGACTTTGCCACTCGAATGCGTCTTGCCCTTGTCATGATCAAAGAAGACACCCGGTGACCTGTGGAGCTGACTTACGACAACCCGCTCAGTCCCGTTGATAATAAATGTACCCCCCCTGGTCATGAGGGGAATGGTACCAAAATAGATCTCCTGTTCCTTAATATCCCGAATATTCTGGACTTCGGTCTCTCTGTCCGTCTCATAAACCACAAGCCGAACCGTGATACGCATCGGAATCTCATAGGTCATCCCTTTGTCGATACATTCGTGCTCATCATACTTGACCTCTCCAAAGCTATAAGAAACAAACCCTAAAGAGGCAGTGCCCGTAAAATCCTTTATAGGAAAGACACTTTTAAAGGCACCCTGAAGGCCTTTGTTTTCTCTCTTTTCCGGCGGAACATCCCTTTGCAAAAACCGGGCATAGGATTCTTTTTGCATCTCAACCAAATCAGGAAATGCGGCAATCTTTGGAATCTTTCCGAAGTTTCTTCTTATCGGTTTAGCTGACAAGAGTCTGTTGGGCATAAGGTCTCCGTGTTGGTTATTGGTTATTGGGTATTGGGTATTCGTTATTCAAAATCGTTAACCGATCAACTAATCATTAGTGCAGTGCCTAAAGTGCTCTAAAGTGAACTAAAGTGCCTAAAGTTAAAGGAATAAAACCAATCTTTACAAAAAGCTTCTTCAAGTCCTTAACTTTAGCTCACTTTAGGCATTTTAGGCATTTTAGGCATTTTAGCTCACTGCCTTTCACGATCACTTGACCTCAACGGTTGCACCAGCCTCTTCGAGCTGTTTTTTGATATTTTCGGCATCCTCTTTAGAAACCCCTTCCTGAACTGCCTTAGGAGCCTCATCCACCAAAGCCTTGGCCTCTTTTAAACCAAGGCCGGTTATTGCCCTGATCGCCTTGATGACCTGAATCTTCTTATCCCCTATTTGACTTAAGATGACATCAAACTCGGTTTGCTCCTCAGCCACGGCCTGGGATGGCTGCCCACCAGGCATAGCAGCCATGGCAATCGGAGCTGCTGCCGACACCCCGAATTTTTCTTCCAATTCCTTCACCAATTCGGAAAGCTCCAGTACAGACATACTGGAAATGAATTCAATGAGATCTTCTTTGGTAACATTAGCCATTCTGTGTGTCCTCCTCATTTATGAACTTAAGGGGCCTCGCCCCAACAGGATTAGCGGACCGCTTCTACCACCCACTATTCCAGTACTCCATTACTCCAACACTCCATTCCGCCAGAGGCGAAAAGAAATTCCCATACCATTCAATTATCCGTCTGACGCCCCTTCTTTTTGTTGCTTGATTGCCTCTAGGATACCCATAAAATTCCTCAGCACGCCATTTAAAACCGTCACCAAACCGGTTACAGGCGCGTTCATCAGAGAGAGCAGTTGTGTCAATAAGACTTCATGGGATGGAAGCTTCGAGAGCCTTTCAATACCGGCAAGATCAATGACCTGACCGTCTACTACCCCGGCTTTAACTTCCAAAGTGGAGTTATCTTCGCTAAACTTCATTAGAACCCTAGCCGGAGCAACCGGGTCTTCATAGCTCAATGCCACAGCACACGGCCCAAAGAAATGTTCCTTCAACAGCGCCATGTCGGTTCCATCTGATGCCCTTGTCATAAGGGTATTCTTGACCACTCGGTATTCAACCGAGGCTTCTCTGAGTTGACCCCGCAACTCGTCCATGGCGGACATATTCAGGCCTCTGAAGTCCGTAAGTACGACGGCCTTTGCCCTTGAAAATTTCTCATGTAGGACTTCAACAATTTTTTCTTTCTCGGATTGCTTCAAAAGTCTGTTATCCCTCCTTTCCTTAACGCTGAAAACTCAAAGTTCAAAGGTAAGTTTTTTCTACCTTTCAGCTTTGGGATTTCAGCTAAAAGGTATGCCACCATTATTTAAGTAGACTAGTAGATTATTTGTTTGGGACTCCCTTACCTCAGAATACTCTTTACATATACAGGATCAATCTTTATCCCAGGACCCATGGTTGTTGAAATGGTTATGCTCTTCAGGTATGTCCCCTTACTGCTTGCCGGCTTGAGACGGGTGATGGCCTCGAAAAAAGAAGCAAGGTTTTCCAGAAGTCTATCCACACCAAATGAAACTCTCCCCAGAGGCACATGGACAATGCCCGCACGCTCCGCCCTAAAATCGATCTTGCCCGCTTTCAACTCCCCGACTGTGCGGGCCAAATCAAAGGTAACAGTTCCAATTTTTGCGTTCGGCATCAGCCCCCTGGGACCCAGGATCTTTCCGATACGTCCAACGGTACCCATCATGTCCGGTGTTGCAACAGCTTTGTCAAACCCGAACCATCCACCCTTGATCTTTTCGATAAGGTCATCATTTCCGACAAAATCAGCCCCTGCCTCTTCAGCTTCTTTCTCCTTTTCCCCCTTTGCGAACACCAGGACTTTAACATCTTTGCCTGTCCCGTTTGGCAGTACCACTGTGCCTCGGACCATCTGCTCTGCATGCCGCGGATCGACTCCCAGTCGTACCGCAACATCAACGCTTTCATCAAGCTTTGCATAAGACATGTCCAAGGCCAAACTCAGGGCCTCTGGAAAATCGTATCCTTTATTAGGATCTGACTTTTGTCTGGCTGTCACGTACTTTTTTCCTCTTTTTCCCATGCTCTTGTGGCTCCTCCTACTTCCTGATACTGGATGCTCGTTGCTGGATGCTGGATAAAAAATCAAGAACCAAGAATCCAGCGACCAGTATCCAGAATTCGATCAAACGACTTCAATCCCCATGTTTCGGGCAGTCCCTTCAATTATTTTGCAGGCACCTTCCAAGTCATATGCATTCAGATCGACCATCTTCATCTTGGCAATCTCCTCAATTTGGGCTCGAGTGACATTTCCAACCTTCACACGCTTGGGGTCACCAGAGCCCTTGGCAATCTTAGCTGCTTTTTTAAGCAGGATCGAGGCGGGGGGAGTCTTGGTGACAAATGAGAAAGAGCGGTCCTGATAAATTGTGATGACCACAGGTATTATCATCCCTTCCTGGCCGGCCGTTTTGGCATTAAAGGCCTTGCAAAACTCCATTATATTTACGCCTTGCTGGCCTAGGGCTGGCCCGATAGGCGGGGAAGGATTGGCTTGCCCTGCTGGAACCTGCAGTTTAATCGAGCCTATAACTTTCTTGGCCATACTATTTACTCCTGTTTTCGAATTGTTACATTGCGGAACAATTTAAAGGTTGCGCCTGACGGCTTGACACGAAGTGAAGCTTGCGCCCAAACATTACACTTCGTGTCAGATTTCGAATTTCTTTGATAGCGTTACCCCTTGGTTACCTGAACAAATTCTAGTTCCACGGGTGTGGGCCGCCCAAAAATGCTTACCAAGACCCGAATTTTACCTTTATCCGGTTTTACATCTTCCACGGTGCCCAAAAAGTTTGTAAAAGGACCATCGATCACTCGAACCTCATCACCTGGTTCAAACATGAACTTTGGTTGCGGTTTGAGCTTTCCGGCTTCCACTTGGCCCATGATCTTCTCGGCTTCCTCATCGGTGAGAGAGGCAGGCGAATCCCTGCCACCCAGGAACCCTGTGACCTTTGCAGTCTCCTGCACCAGATGCCAAGCCTCATCGGTCAACTCCATTTGGACCAAGATATAACCGGGATAAAATTTTCTCGATGAGGTCTTTCTCTTCCCCCTCACCAATTCGACTACCTCTTCAGTGGGGACCAAGACCTCGCCAAACTTATCAAAGAGCCCCGACGAGCTTATCCGCTCTTCTAAGGCAGCCTTAACCTTGTTTTCATATCCTGAGTAAGTATGAACTACATACCACTTTAAAGCCACAGTCTTCTCCTTAGACCCCCTACCTAAGCACGAAACGAATAAGGCTGGACAGACCCATGTCAACTAGACCAAGGAACGAAGAAATAATGACCACGATAATGATTACCACCGCCGTTGATGCCAGGGTCTCTTTTCTGGAGGGCCAGGTTACCTTCTTGAGTTCTATTTTGACCTCACGGAGAAACTGAGTAGTCTTTCCCCAAAAGGCCGGTTGAAAAATACGCCCCGTGGGTCTAATCGCCCTTGGCGATTCACTCTTAGATAAGGTCTCCTGGCTTCTGGCAGGCCGCTGCTGAACAGCCGGCACCGCAGCCCCTTCTTGCCTCATGGCCTGTTCCCGGTTATCCGGCCTTGTTGCGCCTTTTTGTTTCTTCTTCTTTGTTGATGCCGGTTTTTTTCGCCTTATACGTGCCATAGTTTCCGTATACAAATGCCTATGGTGAGCTAAAGTTGATCCGCTGTTTTCATTCCTGTTACTTTAGGCACTTTAGTTCACTTTAGCTCACTCTTAACTGACTTTTGGCAGGCCAGGAGGGATTCGAACCCCCATCACCCGGATTTGGAGTCCGGTGCTCTAACCGTTAGAGCTACTGGCCCGCATTGTAGCTCAAAGCTTAAAGCTCAAAGGTAAAACAAACATCAAGCAAAAGAAATTAAGTCTATCAATCCTTTAATCGTAGACGCTATTTACTTGGAAAAGATCTTCCTGCCCTTTCAGCTTTGAGCTTTCAGCTTTGAGCTATTTCGTCTCCTTGTGCAAAGTATGCGTCCGACAGAATCTACAGTATTTCTTGAACGCAAGCTTGCCCGGGGTTGCTCGCTTGTTCTTGGTAGTTGTATAATTCCGGCGTTTACACTCGCTACAGGCCAATGTGACAATGATTCTCACAACTCGCCTCCCTATTCCAAGATCTCGCTGATGACGCCGGCTCCTACCGTGCGACCACCTTCACGGATGGCAAACCTGAGCTCTTTTTCCATGGCTATGGGGGTAATCAACTCTGCCTGTACCGTTACATTATCCCCAGGCATCACCATCTCGGTGCCCTC
>DAOUTV010000033.1 GCA_030668505.1 Desulfobacterales bacterium
CTGCTTTACATAGATAGTTCTGCTGTATGACACTTTTTGAATTAGCATTTGCGTGTTACTTGTATGAACGGTTCACGAATTATGATGAATCATATCTCAGCTTCTTGCGTGCCACGGACGGATCTCCCGACCTAGTTAACGTAACACACCGGCGAGCACTTCTTCAATGGTTGAACAAATGGGGCTGTCGCCAATTTGCCCGTAAATACCATCAACATGCTTCACGTGAGATACTTTCTTGGTATAATGAGTATGGTGGTAGTCTCATTTCTGGGGTAAACTTGGGGACGTCCTTGACAAATTAGACTTGAGCGTGAGTTTAGGGACATCTTTGGTTTTACAGTTTCTAAGTAATCCTTTTAGAGCCGGTTCATGATGGCAGGAAAGTCGAAGATAATTAAAACTCTGGCTGCTCCGGGGACGCTTTTTCCCCCTTGAGGAATCGGAGGGAAAGAAAATGAAGAAACAGAACTTATGGGTGTGGTTGTTCGTTTGTGGGTTCTGGCTGCTTGCCTCATCTGAATACCATGTCGACCAGAACCGTTTCTCAAATCGAACTGAAATCAAGGATCGGTCGGAGAGAACGAAGTGGTATCTACGGGAGAATCGATTCACCGGAAACACAGAGATCAGAGACTCGGATGGACATAAAACAGGAGAGGTTGAGTATAACCGCTTCTTTAATCGAACTGAAATTAGGGACCAAAGCGGGAAGAAACAGTGGTATCTCCGGAAGAACCCATTCACCAACCATACTGATATCAGAACTATGGACGGGCAAAAAGAATGGGAGCTCAGGTACAACAGATTCCCGGATCGCCTTGAGGTAGATAAAGTAAAATAGGGCCAATGGTACGATTTCCCTGTGGCCCTGTTTCACATATTTCAGATTGGTCAGAAACTATGCTCGTACATAGACGCCCCTTCCAGCTCTCTTAATATGCAAGTAGCGATTTTGAGGCATGAGATGAAACTAATGGGGAGGGATAGCCCTTATCTTACAAGCTTTCGTTCAGCCAGATTTAGCTTTCTTGTTTTCAATCAAAAGTCTTTTGTTCCTCGCCTTCTCTGTAATCCCTTTAGAAATCACCAGCTTTTTGCCAACACTCACCCCGTGTTTTAGTACGTTCCCGTCGTGCCTTAGAGGCCTTAGACTGACATCAAGAGTGCGCGGATACTTGTATGCTACATGTTTTTTCAGTAAAGGATCTTCAATCTTGACAAGCGCGCGCTTATCCTTAACCTTCCTCTTCCTCTCGCTTTGTGATTTTAGTGTGGAACTAAACCCTTGAATAATTCCCATAGCGAAGTCGGTCTTTCGATATCGGTTTAACCCGTTGTCTTTGTTGTAATCTTTCCACTGGGAATTAACAAATTGTCGGACAAAGTTGTGAACATAATGGGCTATTTTTACGTTTTGTACAGTGCCAGTAATTTCCAGTACGCTTCCCATTTTACCCTTATCCACCACATAGGCAGGCATCCAGATGCCATAAACAAAATAGAAATCTGTCAATAAACGAGCCAGGGCATGTTCCTCGCGAAAATGCCGCAGAGCGGGCCTGCCAACAAAGACGCTGACAAAATTCCGATTTTCCTCATGGGCTAAAAGGTCTACGTTGTATTTTGCGATGAACTGATGGGCCTTTGCCATGGCTGCTTCGGCTTCATGCTGATTCTTACTTTGGGCCAGCGCCATTAACTTTCTGATCCGAACCATGATTTTGTCTTCCGAACTCGACGACTCACGAACAACCCGCTCATCCAGTGGTTTGTATTCACCGGAAGCCTCTGGATTGGCTCCAAGCAAATAACAGGCCCTCTGAAACGCCGGCCCATGTGGAGATTCGTTGTAGGCACCCAAAACTTGGTCTGTGAACTGATGGGCCATTTCATGTAAAAGAACCTCACGAACAGCGTCCCACGGATGGTTGAGGACAAGATTCCGGCTCAGGCAAATCTCGCATTTTTCACGGGACCAATGCCCCAATCTGCTTCTTGTGTCCCGGAGACTGAACAGGGGCTTCCGCATCAAGTTCTTGTTTGACGAATCCAAGTCCCATAATGTCTGTTCCCATTCATAGGCGAGTCCATGAAGGATACGGTGTTCCAGTTCTTCCTGGATAAGGATTTTTCTTTGTTTTCCTGGAGACATTCTTATGTATCACGCCCCCACATAAACGCCCCTACCAGCTCTCTTGATCTTCCCCTGCTTACCAGCCTTGAAAAGAATATTTCTGACAGTCCTTTCCCCAAAACCAGTTTTCTTGATCAATGTGGGAACATCAACGCCTTTCTTGGACCTCTTGATAATGTTGACAACCTGATCAGTGGCCGTCAACTTCGCAGCAACTTTCTTCTTCGCCACTGGTTTCTTCTTCGCAGTTTTAGCCTTCGCCTTGGGTTTCGCCTTCTTTTTCTTGGCTGCCTTTTCCTTCTCAAACTTGTCAACCGCTTTAATAAGTTTATCCGTCTGCTTTGTGAGAGACTTCAACGCAGCTGCAGCAAGCTGTGCTGGGGGTTTCAGCTTAATGGCAGTCTGCGCCCTCTCAAGCTCGGCAACCGCTGTTTTCGCAAACTTGTTGCTCAACTCCTTTGTTTTCTTCGTCAAAACCTTGAACTCTTTGGTTACCGCCTGCAGATCCTTCTTCAGATTTGTCATGAGTGCTCTCCTCCGTTATTGGTTATTGGTCCAAATGCCTTATTTGTGATAGTGATCGTTACCGTCTCCAGTTTTTTTCTCACCACGGAGACACAGAGAACACGGAGGTTGTATTTTTCTTATCCCATCGGGAGACGACGACGGGATAAGAGAAGCCATCCCTGCGGGAGTGAGAAGATTGCGGTCTTTTTTGCCGAAGGCAGCGAATTTTTTGTTTGCCGCCGCCCGCCCTGTGGAATGCGAAGCATATTCCTCTGGGGTCTCCCGGCAAACAAAAAGATATTCTATCTCTGCGATCTCCGCGACTCTGTGGTGAACTATAAGCCGTCAGCAATGTGTTCTCTCGTACGACTGAAGTCTTGAAGCGTGTTGGTTTATTGATAATCCACCCTGTCTTTCAATTCCTTCCCGCACTTGAAGAAGGGCAGTTTCTTGGCCGGTACCTCGATTATTTTTCCGGTCTTGGGGTTCCTCCCGGTGTACCCTTTATAACTCTTGACATAGATGCTGCATAAACCCCTGATCTCAACCCGGTCGCCGTTAGTGAGGGCGTTTGACATTTCGTCAAAGAACAGCTCGACGACCTGTTCGGCTTGCGTTTTTGTGAGGTTGGTTTCTTTGCGTAGGGTTTCGATGAGATCGTATTTGTTCATGGTGGTCTCCTTAGAATATCTGTTCAGATATGGTTGATAGGGGATTGCTGGGAAAATGTCAATAAATATTAAGGGGTTATCGAGGGCTTCAAAGATATGCGCATTGAACTGATCACCTCAAGAGAAAAGCGCTATTATTTCAACGAATTAAGTTGATTCTGCATCCAAGAGGGAAGGATTTCCAGATAAATAAATTACTCACCGTTAATGAATCAAAGGACTTAGCAAAATTCTATTATTTTTATTATCAATGTGTATCTTGTAGTCATTCATGAAATCCATGCCTAAAATGCCGTCGAATTTTCTTTCTTCTCCAAACGGCAGATCTGTTATTGCCACACGGAAATTGTTCTGGATCAGATTTCCGACCTGAATAGAACTCAGCGTCGCCAATTTTGCTTGGATGTCAGATGCTATGGTTTTCAGTGTAATGGATTTGCCTGATTCTTCATCCAAGTCAAGCATCTGTGCCAGTTCTCTTGAAAGGACGGTAATTCCGGACCCAGTATCAACCAGCACCATAGCCTCAAGGAAGCCATTCAGCATGACAGGCACCACAATATGGCCGTCAACTTTGAAAAACCATACAATGGTCATCACTTCCTCGCTTGTTTCTTGTTCTGTTTCCTCAATGGTTGACTCTGTTGTCTCCTGTTCAGTAGTCTCTGATGTCTCTTCACCGTTTTGCTCTGTTGTATCCTTCTCGGTTGCTTCTACTTTTTCCCTTTCACCTTCCGAGGCCATTTCCTTTTCCGCCCCTTCAGCCGGAGCTTGCCCATTTACTTTTTCCTCAGACAGTCTTGCAACGTCTGACGGGGAGTAATACACATAGATATTGTAAGCTTGCCTGTCGGTGTCGGAGGCATA
Organism: Desulfobacterales bacterium; assembly: GCA_030668505.1. Taxonomy (GTDB): domain Bacteria; phylum Desulfobacterota; class Desulfobacteria; order Desulfobacterales. The sequence continues at coordinate 4,183 of DAOUTV010000033.1, forward strand.
CTTTAGAAACTTGGCAAATTCGTGATCCGCCAATTCGTAATTCGCCTGGCGGCAGGAAATCGCACCAAGGAAATAATAGGCGGGCGCAAATTCGGGGTCTAGTTCTATAGCCTTTTTATAGCATTGTACTTCATCCTCAGACTCATCATCCAGTGCCCTACCTTTTTCAAACCATTCTCTTGCCGTGTCTGTCTCGCCCTTCCGGTCATTGCGGAGCCCTGCCTCTTTCTGATCCAAAGGGGGACTGCCACTCGATTCTTCGCCACTTATACGATTGTCTTCACGTCTGTCAGTCCTGAAGGATTCCTCTTGTGAGTGACTTATAGGGGGGTGATCCGTTTTTCTTCCGGCGTGCAGTTTGTTTTCAGATAGGACTAGGTCGGGCTTCTTTTTAGGGGGAGCGACATCCTTTATTTGCGCTTTGTTTTCCTTATAACCATATTTATCAACCGGCTCAGGAGTCTCGACATGATGGACTGGGCTGATATATTTGGCGATGGAGAAAGCTACAATGCCTGTCAAGGCAATAAATATCCATACTTTATATTGCCTTTTCCTTTTTTGCCGCAGATATCTTCCAATGTTAACCCCACAAAACGCACAATATATGTCATCTGGTTGGCTAAGTCCGCACTTTGGGCATATCATCTTGACGAATTCTTTTTTTTAAGAATGGTCTTGAGACCTTATGTGCCGTGATTACCCTGGACGTCCCCTTGGGGTAATTATTAGAAATGCTATTTATATTTGACACTATATGCTCTTGAGTGTCAACTGCGAAAAGCAGGATAACAATTATAAGCTGTTTCAAAACCCTTTAATGAGTCCATTTTGGCCATTTTCCCCAAATAGTTCTTGGCGAAGCGAAGCATTAAAAATAGTAACTGTTTGAAGGCTTTAAATAGACAAACAGATCAAGAAAAGGATTTTGAATCAGCTTCTAAAGATTTCCCCTGAACATGCCGATAAAACAATAAAATAAGACAGGTGTGAAAAAAGCAAACCTCTCGAAAGGGTGGGACGCAAAGCCTCCGGCCCGTCGAAGGCGGGTAGCGGGGTTTCCGAACCGGTCCTGAATTCAGCCCATTCTTTCGTTGAGGAGAACGGGTTTTTTCTTTAAGGAGGTAAGAAATGCTTGCAGGGATAGGCACTGTAGGGAACGTGAATCAAGACAATCCACGCAGTGTCCAAGACCAAGCAAAAGGACCCCACAAGACGACACAAGATGTCGTTGATGGGAAGGTTAACCCTGTGGAATCTCATGATAATTTGCCAGACAAATCCGATCTGAATGACAAAACTCATTCACGAGATACAATAAACCAGGGCTCAGATGAAGAACGTATTATTGACATCCTGGGTTAAGGTGGCTTTGCTGAAAGATGAGCATCAAAGGTTTCACCGTATTCTGCTATTTTGCTATAAGAGCTTTGGGACTAAAACTAGGTATTACGGCTCACAATACCGCCAAAATTTTCTGAAAGCCCTTAGTATTGATGGTCTCGTAAAAAGTCGAAAAACACCTCTTTCTGTCATTCCGGCGAAAGCCGGAATCCAGTCTATTCAGATAGTTAAAAAGGCTCTGGACTCCGGTTTTCACCGGAGTGACGACTTTTTACGAGATTATCAGTATTAAGTGACATGGCCTTTTTTCGCATACTCTATCCACCAAGAAGGAGCACTCAGTCATGGACTCTGATCACGACGCGATAATACAAAAATTGCTCTACTATAAAGAACAGATTAATGAGATGCATAATGAAGTAACGGAGTATCTATCAGACAGGGCAAATCATCTGCACCCCTTCCCTGAGGACTTGATTAACGAGATCCGAAGCTTTGAGACGGAAGCACATAAAGTTCTCAACTCTGAGGTTCAGTTACGGCTGGACAGTCTCTTGTATTCATTACTCGTGCATGAACGAATCTGGAATCAATTGTTTGAAGATGATGCCATTGGAGACCGTAAGAGGAATTAATTGTTTGAATCAAGATGTTCTGAAAACCAAAATATGGGATCAAGGGGAACAGTTTCAGCATCTTCCCCATACACAGGAAGAATACTGCGCAACATCTTGTGAGTCTTAAATCCTCGGCTATTTACTCTATTTGAGACCACCTGAAATACGACAACTAATTCTCTAAAAGTTAATTCTTCTTCGAAAGTCTTCCAAACCTCTATAGCTTCATCGGCCAAATATATCCTATGCTTAACTCTGGCCAAAGATTCACTGGATAATGTGCGATGTTTAATCAGAGCATTCTTACTCTCTTCATCTAGACCCTCCATATCCATAATTCCCTCTGCTACCTTCCGGTTATGTGTTCTAATCAGATCAAATAGATTAGTTCCTCCATAGCTCGCAATTGTTCTTGCCATCGTATTAGTCATCAATTCCCTCACTGGCTGCCAGAGCTCTTTTCCTTGCATGTGTGCAGCCAGCCTAGCTAAGGCTAATGACTTGGAAAGAATCGCATTCATGCCTAACTGCCCCTTGACCATCATAATCTGTTCCTTTTGCCCCTTGGTAGCATCAGGAGAGATCTTACCTCGCTGCACAGCAACCTCAAGCTCCAGTTTAAGTAGTTGTGTGTCTATCTCAAATATGCCCTTTAGATCAGAAAGCCTCTTGCCCACAAAGGCCTTGGCCAAGACCTTATTGGCATAGTCTTGCGCGTTAAGACACCCCCGCCCCGCTTCATAGGCTATTATGTTGTTTCCTATGGTAATCTTTCCTTCTCTGGGATAACGGAGGGCCCTGCGGTGGAGTTCGCTTAACTTAGGATCATTGAATTCGGCTATCTTTTCCGCTACTCCTTTTTTGAAGCGATAGGTGTCATCGCCCTTAACATAAACAAAAATTTGGTCTATTTCTTCTTTTGAATTAATTCCTATCTCCCTAAGCATATAGGGTTCAATTACACTATCCACCAAGTGTATTGCCTCAGTGGTGCCTGCGGAAGTTCCTAAGGGAGTAGCACCGGTAAAGGTCCAGAAATCCTCAAACCTTTTACTGCCTGGTATGCCAAAAGATATTTCAATCGAAAGCGTAGGAATACCAGCATTGGTAGGCACCTCAGTGGCAGTTACCCTAGTAATGCTTAATTCCTTAAGCAGTCCATCTACCTTTTGTTCCACATCCTTAATCTTATCTCCGGATAAATCTTCTTTTGATCTCTTTTTGGCCTGTTCTTCCGCCTTCTTAATCGTCTTGCCCATCATTCCTAGAACAGCGTCGTACTTAACTAATCGTTCAGTGTTGGCACCGCCACCACATTTCATGCCCATCGCATCTGCCCCCAAAGCAAGATGGGCCTCCATCGTCTCATTAGGCGATTTAGAACGATGGGAGATGATCAATTCTAACCCTTTAGCGTAGGCAACAAGCATTGCCAATACGGTTTCGGTTAACGTTCCAATCTGATTCGCCTTGGTCAAGAGCACATTAATGATTCCTTTCTTCCCGGACCTTTCACGAATCAGATCACATTTATCTTCTATAATAGCATCATTTGTAGTAACATTATCATCCCCCACAACGAATAGATGTGTATCGCCAAAGTCATCCATTAGAAGTGCCCAACCTTGGTCGTCTTGCTCGGAAAACCCATCTTCAATAGAGATAATGGGTAAGTCATTTTCAACAATCGCCTTCCTAAATATTGCACTAATATCTTCTTTGTCTAATATTACTTCTCGGTCAGTAAATCTCCATGCAAAATATTCACCCACAGCATCTTGTTGACCTGAAGTTTCTCGGAATTTTTTCTCCAATTCGGCCATGGCCCCATCCAAACCAATGGCCACCTCATCGCCTGGTAAGTATCCACACTCCATAATCGCCTGCTTCATCATTCTCCAGAGTCTCTGAACTGGCAGCTCCCCTGCCTCCGGCCTAATATAAGGAGCAAGTCCTCCTTCCAGTCCTATGCCCATAACACGGCAGCCTTCAGCATTTTCAATAATCCTTTGCAGACGAGTCTGTAGCTTTACGGTCATCTCTTGGAATTCTTTATAGTCGGTATACTTCAAAGGAATGAACATTGATTCCTGAAGGCTAACATTTGATTCAGGATACTGGGCCTCAGTATGGGCCCCGCCCATGCCGGAATTCCTGAACTGCCACGGTGCACGCAATCGGGTTGCTGTGCCATCCGGATTGTCAAATACAACCTCATGGCTCCTAGTTGTAAGCATTCTGGCCCTTACCTTAGCCATCCTGTTAAACCAAGACTCCTCTTCAGCAAGCCTACGTTCAATGTTTTGCTCGTATTCATGGGCCAGTGTTTCTTCTTCTTCAAACTTTCTTAGTTTGCCGGGATCAGCCAGAAGTCGGTCTAAACTAGTAATCGTGGCATTGGAAAGAGCTAATTTACCAACAAGAATCAAAAACCAAACCAACAATGCCGATCTTGAACTCATCAGATCAGGGACGTAGGCACCTAAAGCAATACCAAAAATCAATAAAGAGCTGAGCATAAGATATCTTTTTGCCCAAAGGCCACTCTCTCTCGGGCCGGCCGCTTCTACTCGTAAATTCTCCGGAGCGTCTGGACGAAAATCTGCCATGAAAAAGGTCAACACTTTAGCAAGTCCTCTAAATAAAGGGTTCTTGCCTCTGCAGACTTCTTCTAAAGGTAAAGAGGTCTTTCTTACGCCATCAAACTTCCCCCAGGGAATCGAAAACATCTCAAATTCCCAACGGAGTCTCTTCATGCCCCTCTGGTTCAATTTGTCTTGAGGAGTCAAATAGTCGTGTTGTTTTAGTATTTCCATAATCCGGCTGTCTCTCCGGGGATCCTTGACGTCGCCTTTTTCTTGCACTAAGCTCCTGACGTGACTGACTACCTGTTCAGGGGGTTTCAGTTTTCGTATCTGAGTTTCTACGAAGTTTTTGTTGATTACCTTGATGTTTAAGGCGTTCAATGCCACAGCCTCAAGGTAGTGACCTCTTTCGTGGTGATAGATCCCCAAATGCCAGCTTAAGTATGCAGTGATTAGTTCCACCACAAAAAGCAACCATATGTTGGAAAAACTTATAGAAAATAACGGTATGAATCCTAAAGGATGGAGTATTCCACCAATAATGTATTTGTCTATATAATATGGAAAAAGGAAGGCTGCATGTACGGACATAAACATATGGATGCCCAAGACATGCTGCTTGGTCAGGAAGGAACCATTTTCTTTGTTCGGCGCCATCATCTTCATAAGTGAGGATAAGTAATCAGGGAACTTAGACCCATTTTTGAGATGGGTTCTAATAGTTTTTCTCTTCTGTTTATTGCTCCACCTGCCTTTGAACCGTTCATCATAGCGATATCCCGATTAATGGATCAATTTCCTCATCAATATCCGGTAGGCGGCTCTTTTCCGGTAAACCTGATACATCCGGTTCTGTATGACTGACTGCATCCGGTAAAACAAATTTTACAGGCCCCTGATAAATCTTGCCCGTTGTTCCATCGATAGTCAGTTTGTCACTCTCCCTGAAAATATGACCTCCCAGCCTAACTAGAGCTCTCCCAAGATCTATTTCCATTTTATCTACCATTGTCACATAGGGTCTTCCTAAACTACGACACCAAGCAGCATAATGCTGAGCAGTTCCCCCATGAGCAGTTAACACTCCAATTTCTCGCGAATAACGGTCTTGGACTTCTCTGCCCGGAGTATATTCCAAAACTAAGATGGCATTTTGTCCATTCTCAGTATGTTCTAAAGCCTTTTCTACACTGAGAGCAACACCTCCGGTAATCGCCCCTCCTGAAATACCCGTTCCTTTACAGAGCGGCTTCTCTGTTGAGTCAACCACAGGTAATCCCATGGTTTTTTCACTTAGAAGTTTTCTCGCCTGGTCATTGGTTAAAATCCCTTCCTCCACCATATCCAAAAGTGCACGTTTGGCTGCTTTAGGATTGAGACGAGCAGATCTTGCTTGAAGGAAAGAAATTTTATTCTGCTGACTGGTCAGTTCTATTTCAGTAGGTCCAAACTCTTCTTCTAAAGCTCGACGTACTTTTTTCAAATGCGCCTCATCTTTTTTAGGTAGAACGTGTTGAGCCTCAATAGTTCTTTTACGTGAAACTATATCTTCCCCTTGCCGTCCAAAAAGAACTTCTGCCTCTAAATTAGAGCTGCCGTTTCGGGTATCTCTTGTGTGCACAACAGCGGCATATGAATTATCTAGATTACCAAACACCATATCTTGAATAATCACGCATAACAACCAATCCGATGGCACACCATGTAAGGCGCAGGTGAATCCAACACTGGATTTTATTGAATGAAATATTATTTTATCGGTAATATTTTCAATTTGCCGCCAGGGATCATCCGGAATTCGAATCCCCTCATCTAATGCCATGTTCTTATAATAAGCCAACAAATGCTCTAATTCTTCTATACTGGCATTTTGTGGGATAACCACATAATCAATAGGGTACATAGTATCAACCATCATGTCATAATAGCTTCGTATAAATCTCACATAACATTCCAGGGCAAATTTGGGATCATATCTTTTTCCTAATGCCCGGATAACTTTTGCGTTCATTCCAGCATTAGTTACCGTTGGAAATGCTCCCGGCAATGAAACTGGAAAGCTTGAACGGAGAGACAAGATCAAAGGATTCTCTGAATCACCTATTTTTTTGCCTGTATTTTTCTCTAAGGAATGTAATTGGCGGTTTATTGCAATCTTCAAATAATCAGGCAAAAAACGCTTGTTTCTATCAGCAACAACAACGAATCCATGTGGCACAGGAAGGCCCAAGTTAGTCATAGTCGACAAACCATGGGCCTTAGTTCCTATTGATTGTTCCCCATAAGCTTTACAATCTTCTAGGGCTATAGCTCTGCCAGTCATACTTGGCTTAGGCAAATTAGCTACAGTAGCCACATCTTTCTGCAGCACGGGATCTAACCTAAAGCCCACGACGAATTCAGAATCTTCAGCTAAGTTCTTAAAAAAACCCTCAACTCTGACAAAAGATCTTTCTCCATATTGTCTTATAGCGGTAGCCCTTAACAAATCTTGCACAAATGCAAGGGATTCAGTACTATCCTTCACACTCTCTTTGCGCTCCTTACCGACTGTGGTTTCAACTCTCCATTTGTATTCTTTTTCTAAGTCCTGAATTATCTCGGCTATAAGTAATCTTATCTGATGAATAAACCCGTAAGCTCTCGCGCAATCACATGGACTAAATACCGACTTTAGAGA
>DAOUTV010000100.1 GCA_030668505.1 Desulfobacterales bacterium
ATGAACTAAAATAGCCATATTCCAGATCGTTATGACTGGATTCCGGCTTTCGCCGGAATGAAGGAGTGGTAAACGTCGTTGTAGGGTTAATTAGTTTCCATCAATAAAAGGCCCTTTTCCGCAATCGTCGACTTCGCCAAAGCACTGGCTGCGAGCCGACTTCGCCATAGTAGCCTCGGCTACGACGGCTGAACGGCTGAACGGCTGAATCGGCGCCAAACTACGGGGTTGCTTGTGCGACGCACCTCGGTACGCCTCCGTGCAACCCCTTGTTTTCCTTGACCTTGCGGAAAATCGCTCATTTCTGAATTGGAAACCTACGCTTGAGCCCATTGAGTTTTTACGATTCATGGATGGACACTAATTAATAAGCGCTGGGGAGGATAAACGTGAAATTCAAAATAGTGCCACTTTTATCGATGCTGCTTGTATGCATATATGCTGCGCTTCTTTGTGCAGAAACGCCTCAAGACGATATTACCGTTGAAGCAGAAGGCTACGGCTTGTCCAAGAACGATGCTCTCCTTAAAGCAAAACGTAACGCTGTTGAGAAAGGAATCGGTACGATTCTCATGTCACAGACCGAAATTAGGAATTTTGAACTGCAGAAAGATGTTATTCTCACCAAGACAAAGGGTTCAGTCAAAAAATATGATATTCTGTACGAAGAAAAGCAGCAGGACGACATCATCTATCTAAAAATACGGGCCTTTGTCTCCCTTGCCAACATTAAGGCAGACCTTGTTGCCCTGAAGATTCTCCTCGAGTCCATGAACAAACCTCGCATGATGGTGGTCATACGGGAAGAGAACGGAAACTATGCAGAGAACGCGATTGTCGACTACCTGAGTGAAAAAGAGTTTGAACTGGTAGATGCAGCGGTTGTGGCTGCACTCATGCACAAGGGGGATAAGCTTATACGGCTGGCAGCAGAAGGCGATCCTTTGGCCGCAGCCCGTATCGGTGCATCGAACGGTGCAGAGTATGTGATGGTTGGAAAGATCAACAAGGGCCTCATGACAAGCACGTTCCTCAGCAACTCCGGCATGAAATCAGGCCAGGCCAATATTTCGGCAAAAGTGGTCAACTGCTCTAATGCCAAGATCGTTGCATCGAAATCGGCAAACGGCGCTGCTGTCCATATTTCAGCAGACGTTGCCATGGCTACAGCTGCTGAAAACGCAGCAAAAAAGCTAATGGACAGACACCTTTTTGAAAAAATCGTCTCCTCCTTCCAGGATATGATCAATAATGGCATTACTCTCAACGTGACCATTAAGAACGTTACAAGTTTTAAGATGCAAAAGGCGGTCAGAGGGGTCCTCGACGAACTTTCTGATATGGTTTCAGTGAATAAGCGCAGCTTCGGTGGAGGCCAGCTCAAGCTTTCTGTTCTGTATAAAGGAGATGCTGATTCTTTCAGCGAAACTGTTGACGGAAAGACAGTTGAAGGGAAAAAGCTATCAGTTACCGACATAGCAGGTAGCAGAGTGGTTATCCAGTTAGAATAGGGTTTTCCTTTCATCTGCCCTTGGAGTTTCAACCTTTTCTTCTTTCTGCTACATCTCACCTGTCGACGGACTCTCGATTGCTTTCCCCCAAAAAGGCTCAATGTTGTTCGTAATAGACTTTTTATGACACCATTAAACCTGCTTTGTTATAATGTTATATTTCCTTTTTCAGTACCCCGTAGCTCTGCTGCGTGGATATCATTGGAATGGTTTCCGTTTGCTGCGGTACGAGCATTTCTTGCTTTCTAGGCAATAGGGGGGTTGCTCTAATGGCTGGTAAACCTACCTATGAACAATTGGAACAAAGGGTCAAGGGACTAGAAAAAGAGGCTTTTGAGCTCAGGCAGACGGAGGAGGCACTTCGGGAAAGTGCGCGCCGGCTGGAAGTTGCTTATGACCAAGCCATCATTTATGCGCAGCAGCTCAAGGAAGAAATCGCAGAGCGCAAGCGGGCGGAGGAGGCACTGCAAAAAGCTCGCGACGAACTGGAAGAGCGGGTTGAGGAGCGAACCGCTGAGCTTTCAAGGACCAATGTGCTTTCTAAACGAGAAATAGCAGAGCACAGGCAGGCGGAGGAAGCACTGCGGGATAGCGAGGTGCGCTTAAAGACTGTATTGGATACCATTCAGGCCGGGATTGTGGTTATTGACCCAGCAACACATATCATCGTTGGTGTCAATGCTGCCGCTGGAAAAATGGTTGGCGCTTCCGGGGAGCAAATTCTCGGCAGCGTGTGTCATAAATATATCTGTCCGGAAGAGGAAGGCCAATGCCCTGTCACCGATCGCGGTCAGAACTTGGACAATGCAGAAGTGGTGTTACTTACGGCCGGTGGTAAGAGGGTGCCGATTCTCAAGACAGTGGTACCTGTAATACTATCCGGCCGAGAGCATTTGCTCGAAAGTTTTTTGGACATCACCGAACGCAAGCGGGCGGAGGAGGCGCTGAGAGAGAGTGAGAAGCGAATGGAAATATTGACGTTTGCGAACGATCTGGCCCTTAAATTGATGCATGAATTGAGAAACCCTCTGGCTGCTATCGGAGGATTTTCAAAGCTGATCTCCAGCAAGCACTATCCTGAGGAAAAACTGAAAGAGTATACAAGAATCATCTTGGAACAATCTCTGAGGCTCGAAAATGCATTAAATGAGGTTTTAATCCACTTGAAAGTCGGTGATGGGCAAGTATGATAGTTTACCATGAATTCTGATTGGGTATGGAAGGCGATACTGTTGCGCTTCACGCAAGGTCACGTTTTCCTCTGTTGACTCCACGATGGTTTTGTTGCATTAAGAAATTTCACCATGGAATTTCATAATGGACAGAAAAACGCCCCCAAACACCTATAAATCCTTTCTTCTAATGATCTCCATGATGGGAATTCTATGTTTGGCCGTTGGGCTCGCCCTGGGCAATCCGCTGGGCGAAGCCGAGGCCACGCATCCATTCTGGTTCCGGTCCATCGGTATTGTTATTATTGCTATAGGGATGGGCGCCATTTTGTTATACGAAGAGAAACGGGGGCGCAACCTCCGGCAGCTGGTGGCTCGGAAGTCTGAGGAATTAAAAAAGTCTGAAGAAAAATACCGCAGCTTGATCGAAAGTACTGAAGACTTTATTTTTACGGTAGATGAATCCGGCCGCTTTCAATCCTTGAACAATTTTACCGCTAATTTTTTTGGTGGAACCCCTTCTCAGTTTCTTGGCCAGCCCCTGTCTGTCCTTTTTTCAAAAGAGATTGCATCTCAGCAGCTCAAACTCATCCGTATGGTCTTTCGCTTTGGGAAAAGCGTGCGGGATGAGTTCATGGTAAAGACGGGTGAGCATCAAACTTGGCTCAACGCCAACCTTATGCCTTTGAAAAACGAGCAGGACAGGGTCGTATCTGTTCTATGTATTGCCAGGGACATTACTGAAAACAAGAAGCTCGAAAGCCAGCTTGTCAATACCGAAAAACTGGCCTCAATGGGGACTCTGGCTGCCGGCGTGGCCCACGAACTGAACAACCCCCTTGGTGTTATGCTTGGCTTTACGGACCTTCTATTGGAGAAGTTCGACAAAGAGGGCCAGGACTATCAGGACCTTAAAACCATTGAGCGCCACGGCCTTCATTGCAAGCAGGTCGTGGAAAACCTCCTTAGCTTTGCCAGACAGGGGGAAGGGACGCCTGAATATTGTGACATCAACGATGCAGTCAATGAGATTCTTGGTGTCGTTGAGCACTCCCTGGAGATGAACAATGTTGATCTCCGGGTGGAACTGGCCTCCGGCCTCCCGAAGGTAAAAGGGGATTTGCGCCAGATGCAACAGGTATTCTTGAACCTTATCAACAATGCGTCCGCAGCCATGAAGGCAGGAGGGATTTTAGAAATCAAAACCGCTCTTGATGCAGGGCAAGACAAGGTGCGTGTCACGGTTCGGGACAACGGACACGGTATCAATGCAGAACACGTGGATAATATCTTCGACCCCTTTTTCACTACCAAGAGTGAAGGGGAAGGGACAGGATTGGGTCTGTTCGTGAGTCATGGGATTATAACGAAATACGAAGGGACCATAACCTGTGAAAGCAGTCCCGAAGATGGTCCTAATAGACCCCGAGGAACGGCTTTTACGGTTTTGCTGAGTGCCAAGGAGGGGGTCGAAGTATGAAAAGCAGGATTCTAGTTGTTGATGACGAAAGGGATATGTTGGCCCTTCTCAAGAGAATCATCACCGAAAAGACCGAACATGAAGTGATGACAGAGCATGACCCGTTGAGGGCAATCGAGTTGATCCATACAGAACCCTTTAACCTGATCATCACTGACTTGAAGATGCCCAAGATGGATGGGATTGCCTTGCTTGATGAGATCAAGAGGATCCAGCCTTCTTCCAACGTTATTATCATGACTGCCTATGCGACCATTGAAACTGCAGTAGAAGCTACACGAAAGGGTGCCTTTGACTATATTGCAAAACCTTTCCGAAAAGAACGCATCCTGCTGACCCTTAGCAGGGCCTTAGAGTGGCAAGCGCTTGCCCGCGAGAACGTCGCCTTGCGCAGGTCGCTTGAACAAGAGAAGATGCTGCCTACCATTGTCGGGTCCAGCCCGGCCATGATGTCGATTCTAGACAGGATCAAGCATGTGGCCAAATCGATGGCAACAATCTTAATTCAAGGGGAGAGCGGCACAGGGAAAGAGCTTGCGGCCAAGGCGATCCATGTTTACAGCGACCGCCGTGACAAGAGTTTTGTAATTGTCAACTGCACGGCCATACCCGAACAGATCATTGAAAGCGAGCTTTTCGGACACAAGAAAGGCGCATTTACCGGTGCTTGGAAAGATAAGAAGGGGCTGATGGACGAGGCCAACCAGGGAACACTATTTCTGGATGAGATCGGAGAGCTGAACACAGTAATGCAGGCCAAGCTTCTGCGCCTTCTCCAAGAGGGGGAGTATAAGCCGGTAGGCGGCTTGAATACAAAACATGCTGATATTAGGTTTGTAGCCGCCACGAACCATGACCTCATGCAGCGCATAGCCGAAAAAAAATTCCGAGAAGACCTTTTCTATCGTTTGAATGTGATCTCTTTTCGCTTGCCTCCACTCAGTGAGCGGCGAGAGGACATCCCGCTGCTGGTGAGTCACTTTGTTGAAAAATACAGCAAAGTCAACAACAAGGAAATACGTGACATCGAGCCCCAAGCCATGGCTATGCTTATGGCACGTAAATGGCCAGGAAATGTCAGGCAGTTAGAAAACGTGGTTGAGCGTGGTGTGATCTTGTGCCGGTCCGGCCAAATCAGGCTCGAAGATCTCATAACTGATGCAACTCGCACGGGGCCGCTGCCATATTCCAACGAGACCATTTACAGGCTCCCATTCAAGGAAGCCAAAGAGGCCGTGATCAAGACATTTCACAGACAATACATCCAGGCCATACTTCAGCAAAACAGGGGCAACATTTCCAGGGCCGCCGAGCAGGCAGGGCTTCAGCGGCAATACCTCCATCGAATTATCAAACACGAAAAGATCGACGCTGAGGTATTCAAGAAAAAATAGAAGGGGTGTAACCTATGAGTTACACTCGCCGATCTCCTATAATTTCAAGTCCTTTTTCCATCTTCACAAGTTATCCTCCCGCTCAACTGTAACCTGTTCGTTTACAAATCTATTACCATCTTGAGGATATGCTTAGGATAGCAATGATCGATTTGCTTTAATATCAATAGGTTGTGCGCAATCAGCCATTTCGGGCCGGTCTCTGGTACACATCTTGCCATGCAAAGGCGAGACAATGCTTGTGACTAAAAGGACGGGCATGAAAAGGCTTACAGTTGAAGCGATCATCATACCGATAGCAGATGGGGTTGCGCTTAAACCCTGTGTTGGTCCTGAAGACAGGATAACAGAGGCACTTGAGGTCATGCTCAAGAATGACTTGAAGCGGATTGCCGTAACCCGGGGAAAGAAGGTTCTTGGCATGATCAGGCTTGAGGATGCCCTGAAGCAAGTCGGATTGGAAGGGGATCTGAAGTCAAAAGGGAGCCGAAGCGTTATTATCCACGGCCGGAGGATTATGGTGGATGAAAGAGGTACTTAAGAGCTTGGCCCCGAGGTGAGCGTTGTAGTGATTGGTTTAATAACGGATTCTATATATGATGAAATCGTAAAAAGTCGTCACTCCGGTGAAAACCGGAGTCCAGAGCCTTTTTAACTATCTGAATAGACTGGATTCCGGCTTTCGCCGGAATGACAAAAAGTGGGATTTTTCGACTTTTTACAAATGCATCATATATGCCACTTACAAAAAAGCCGAAAAAGGCATGGAAGGGGGTGTATAGATACAGCCGGCACGGCGGAGGTTTTTTCCACAGAATATTGGAATAATACGGAAAAACATACAGAAAAGGAGAGAGATTGCCATGAATTTCTTTAGACAGTGGGGTGAATTCATGATGATGGGCGCGAGGGCCCTAGCCAGATGGGAAATCGATAACTCAAACACCATCCTTCGCGACCGCAAGCGCTTGGCCATACTAGGCCTATCGCTTCTTCCTATCATCATCGGGGGTGTGGCTTTTGCAGAACATTTTGTTGAGCCAATTGGCAACGTGATGCCGGAAGTTCTTGGCGGCCATAAGGCCTACAGCCCGGCTTTCTATAATACCTTTATTTTTATCGTATCGATCGCCATAGGCATGGGCGCCGGCCTG
>DAOUTV010000264.1 GCA_030668505.1 Desulfobacterales bacterium
CAAGAAACTGACTAGTTTCCATCCATAAATGGCCCTTTTCCGCAATCGCCGACTTCGCCATAGTAGCCTTCATGGCTACGAGCCGACTTCGCGCTCCGTCGCCATAGCGGCTTTGGCGCGTCGGAGACCAAAGCACTGGCTACGAGCCGACTTCGCCATAGTAGCCTCGGCTACGACGGCTGAACGGCTGAACGGCTGAATCGGCGTCAAACTGCGGGTTTGCTTATGCGACGTACCTCGGTACGCCTCCGCACAACCCCTTGTTTTCCTTGACCTTGCGTAAAATTGCTCATTTCTGAATTGAAAACTTACGCTTGTGCCCATTGAGTATTTACGATTCGTGGATGGGCACTGACTAGCATTTTAAGATCATTATGTCAATTATAATTAAGGGGTTCCAACAGCCGAAACTCATGGCGCCTCATCATTTCATTGTGGATATGTCACTGATCATAACATGGGCGAATGTACAACAATCAAATTGAATTTATGTGTTGCTTTAATAGCGAAAATTATAATAATACCAATAGGCAGAACACAAAAAGGGAGACCCCATAATTACTGATTATCGAAATACTAAGGTTCTTGTCATTGATGATGACCAACAGGTACTTGATCTGGTCTGTGAGGTTTTGAAACTGCGTGGATTTGATGTGTATCCTGCTTCTGATGGCGAACAGGGAATGGAATTATTCAGGAGGGAGAACCCCACTATCATCCTTACGGATATCAATATGCCGAAGATATCCGGCATTGAAATCTTAAGAATCATCAAAAAGGTCTCTCCCATCACCCAGGTCATTGTATGTTCTGGGGTTGGAACCACCAGTGATGTGATAGAAGCACTGCGATTGGGTGCAGGCGATTATCTCAGGAAACCGCTTAGTACCGACCTTCTCATTCATACGGTCATCCGGTGTGTTGAAAGACATGATCTCATACTTGAAAGAATTGGACGGAAAGAAAATCTTGAAAGGGAGGTCAGAGAAAGAACGGCAGCGCTAACCAATACTTTTTACAAAACCGTCAAGGCATTGGGACTTCTGACTGAAAAACGAGATCCCTATACTGCCGGACACCAGAATCGGGTTGCTTTGCTGGCGATGGGAATCGGCAGGAAGTTGGGCCTAACGCAAAGAGAACTCGAAATCATACATGTGGCAGGACTTTTACACGATATAGGAAAGGTGGCTGTCCCTGTGGAAATATTAGTCAGGCCTTCAAAATTAACGACTCCAGAAGCCCAATTGATGAAAGAACACCCCCAAGTCGGCTATGATATTATTAAGGATATTCCTTTTGTTGAATCCCTTGGAAAAGATGTTTCCATCATTGTGCTGCAACACCATGAGCGATTGGATGGTAGCGGTTATCCCGGGGGGCTAATAGACGATGAATCAGAATTTGAATCAAAAATTTTAGGTGTGTCTGATGTTGTTGAAGCCATGTCCTCTCACCGGCCTTACAGACCCGCTTCAGATATTGCAGCTACAAAGGCTGAGATTGCTGAAGGAAGCGGGAGTCTTTATTCTCCGGAATGCGTTGATGCTTGCCTTCAGTTAATAGAGGAGAATAATGATGATACCCAAAGGCTATTTGAGTTTCTGGCCAAGGTTGGCAGGAATGGTTAGAAGCTGTTTCAGGCCCTTTCCCTTTTAGGTTTTTCCACTGGCGCGGGCCGTTCGCTTTGCCCGGCCTCTGGCTCGTATAGCCTACGGCTCGGAGAGAAGGGTTCCCCAAAAAGTTCATGATAGCCGCTCGAATGGTTTAAAGGTCTCCCACAGGGACAATCTCCTGCATAGCAAGAAAACATGACCTCTTTGTACTTACAGCACACTCTAAACCTCCTTTTTCTGGCAGGCGTAAGCCTTATTGCTGTTGGCTTGGGGCGACTCATTCTATGTAGGGCAGGCATAAAGTTTGTTTCTTCAGGCGAGCAAGTTGTTTTTTCGTTGGGCCTTGGCTTTGGGATTCTGAGCTACTCGGCCTTTGTCCTGGGGACACTTCAGCTCCTTTATCCCTCAGTAGTGTGTCTCCTGGTGGGCCTATGTGTTCCCTTGTCCCTTGCCGGTTGGCTCGGCCTGCGATGTAGCTTAAAAATTGAAAGCAAATCGAGTTTCAAGACGCAGCTGTCTTTCTGGGATCGATGTGTGGGTGCCATTTTGATTGCATGCCTTTTATTAGGCTTTCTGTTGGTCCTGACACCTGCTGTTGGCAAGGATTCACTGACATATCATTTGGCCGTGCCAAAGCTCTTTCTAAAGCATCATGGAATATATTTTATTCCCGGCAACATATTCTCACATTACCCACTGAATAGCGAGATGTTGTATGCGGTGGCACTTGCCCTGCGAGGAGATGTCCTGGCCAAGGGTATCCATTTTGTCACGGCCCTATGCATTCTTCTTGGTATGTGGCATTTTGCCAGACAGCATATCTCCGAGATCGCCTTTGTCCCCTTTGCACTCCTTGTTTTTTACACTATTCCTTCGGTCTTTGTGGCCTCCCACATGGCATACAGCGACCTGACCGTAAGTTTTTACGCATTTTTGACCGTCTACGCATTCGTGAACTGGTTTAGGCGAAGGGAAGATCGGTGGCTCATATTGTGCGGTGTGCTTTCCGGAGTGGCTATTTCCACCAAGTATACGGCCCTATTGTTGCCGTTTTTGGGATGTCTTGGGATTTTGTGGGCTTGTCGGCACCACCGGGTGAGCAATCAGCAAGTATCACGTCTTCTCTTGGCATATGTTACATGTACTGTAGTTGTGGGAAGCCCCTTTTATGTGAAAAACTGGATCATGACCGGCAATCCGTTCTATCCTTTTTTGTACGCAATATTTGACGGCAGGGGGTGGGACCCTGAACAAGCACGGCTCTATGATCTATTTGTTCGAAGCCTGGGCATGGGACGGGGGCTCTGGGACTATCTGCTGCTGCCATGGAATGTGAGCGTCAATGCCAGGATGCACAGCCCCCAATTTGACGGGATCTTGGGGCCAGTCTTTATTCTAACATTGCCTTTTGCTATCGGGATGCGAAAGGTTGCCATAGGGTTCAAAATTGCAATGGCCTATTGCTTGTTTACTTTCATGTTCTGGGCCTCCTCTGCCCAGCAGATTCGATACTTGATTCCCGTTTTTCCCTTTCTTGCGATCATGACTGCCTATGTTCTGAGCTACTATCACCGTAGAAGGGTCGCTGTGTTTGGAGTGCTGGCAGTGCTAGTTGCTGGCAGTTTGGGATTCAACGGATATCATGTTGTCAGAAATTTTCTGAAGATCAGACCACTGGGTGTCATCACAGGTTTTGAAGATAAGGAAACTTTTTTAAAACGCATGATTCCCTCGTACGCGATGTTTCAATATATCAACAGGGAGTTGCATGAAGACTCGAAGCTCTTCCTTATCTACATGAAGAATTTGGGATACCTATGTGACCGCCCGTACTATTCGGATTCCATGTTTGAGTCC
>DAOUTV010000060.1 GCA_030668505.1 Desulfobacterales bacterium
AATAGTCAATCGTCAATGCCCTTTGGTTCCAGGATCAAGCAGCTCAGTGGGGGCAAGGTCAGGGAGACTGATTGGGCAAAACCGTGAGAAGGTATTTGCTCTACCTCAACATAGCCCACATTGCCCATGTTGCTTCCTCCATAGTACGCCGAGTCGCTGTTGATTCGTTCTGTGTAACCGTACCGGCTTGGCACACCGATTCGATAGCCGTCTCTGGGCACAGGGGTTAGGTTCAGGACACAGACCAGATGATCTTTTTTCCCAAAACGTATGTAAGAGAGCACACTGTTTTCAGAGTCGTTACAATCGATCCATGAGAAGCCTTCCGGGAATGGGTCCAGTTCCCACAGGGCAGGATGTTCAAGATACAATTTGCCGAGGTCCAGCAAAAATTGCTGGAAGGAGGAACGCAAGGAGTCTGACACGACGTGCCAGTCAAGCCGCCTTTCGTGATCCCACTCGTTCCATGGGGCCAGTTCCGCGCCCATGAACAGAAGTTTTTTCCCGGGGTGTGTGTACATGTACGCCAGAAGCAGCCTCAGATTAGCAAATCTTTGCCATTCGTCGCCTGGCATCTTTCTTAGGAGGGAGCCTTTCCCGTGTACGACCTCATCGTGTGAGAAGGGCAGGATGAAATTCTCACTGTAGGCGTACATCATGGAAAAGGTCATATTATTGTGGTGGTATTTTCGGTGCACAGTATCCTTGCTAAAGTAAAGCAACGTATCGTGCATCCATCCCATATCCCATTTGAAGCCAAAACCAAGACCTCCCAAGTGGGCCGGCATAGTGACCCCTGACCATGCAGTTGATTCTTCTGCGGCCGTAAAACATCCCGGAAACAGCCCGTAGACTGCCTCATTGAGCTTCCGGAAAAATTCTATAGCCTCCAGGCTTTCATTCCCTCCGTATCGATTTGGAATCCACTCCCCGTCTTGCTTTCCATAATCGAGATAGAGCATGGAGGCGACCGCATCGACCCTGAGGCCGTCAATATGGTACTTGTCTAACCAGAACAGGGCATTGGCCAGGAGAAAATTACGCACCTCGTGTCGTCCAAAATTAAAGACAAGGGTCCCCCACTCTGCGTGTTCGCCCTGACGGGGGTCACGGTGTTCGTAAAGGGCACTGCCATCAAACAGCCGCAAGCTGTAGTCGTCTTTCGGAAAATGGGCAGGCACCCAGTCCAGAATGATCCCTATGCCGTGCTGGTGGAACATGTCCACGAAATATTTGAAATCGTCTGGTGTCCCGAAGCGGCTCGTGGGCGCATAGTAGCCTGTGACCTGATAACCCCAGGAGGCATCAAAAGGGTGCTCTGCCACAGGCAGGAGTTCCACATGAGTGAACCCAAACTTCTTGACATGTTCAAGCAATCTGGGAGCCAGCTCTCGATACGTGAGCCATCTGTTTCCCTCTTCGGGAATGCGCATCCAGGAGCCAAGATGGACCTCGTAGATAGCCATCGGTTCCTGGCGGAGGTCATGCCGGCCCCTGTTGGCAATCCACTGGTCATCATGCCATTGATAGGTCTCCAAATCCCAGACGATGGACGCAGTTCCCGGCCTTAGTTCCATGGCGAATGCATAAGGGTCGGTCTTTATTCTTAGATCTCCGTTGGCGGTCTTGATTTCATATTTGTAAAAGGTGCCTGCTTTCAGCCCCGGCACAAAGATCTCCCAGATCCCGGAATCGCCCATCCGTCTCATCGGGAAAAGCCTGCCGTCCCAGTTGTTGAAATCGCCGATGACACTGATTCTTTTCGCGTTTGGAGCCCAAACGGCAAATGAGACGCCTGCTACAGCATCTATTTCATGCAAGTGAGCCCCGAGTCTCTCATAAAGGCGGTGATGGGTCCCTTCTCCTGCCAGATAGAGGTCCATATCCCCGAGGGTCGGCAAGAACCGGTAAGGGGCATCGCTCTCCCAGTTGTTTCCATCTGAAAAGGTGAAACGAATCCTGTAAGGGAAGGGGAGGCGTTGCCTAGGAATAAAGGCAGCAAAAAGTCCACCCGCATGGCACCTCTCCATAGGAAAAGGCTTTTTCCTGTTAATGAGGACCTCTGCATTGATTGCCTCTGGGTGGAAAGCTCTTACTACGATCCCGGCTTTGCCTTCGATCGTATGTCTGTGCGCCCCCAGAATGCTGTGCGGGTCAGGGTGCTCGACTCTGACGAGCCTTTCTATGTCTTTTGGAAGAATCCCTTTCAGTAAAGAACTTTTTGTCATTTTGCCCGTATGAAGTTGATGGTTGACAGACTGTTGCCCAAACAAAAATTTCTTTGAGCGGTCACTAAGGCGTTTTTGCTAATAAATCTTGATGGTATCGTAAAAAGTCGGTTTCGGTAAATGTGTCATTTCGACCGCAGGGAGAAATCTAATGTTTTTAGTAAGTTATATTGCACAGATTTCTCGCTTTCAGCCGTTCAGCCGTCGCAGCCAGTGCTTTGGCGAAGTCGGCTCGTAGCCGAGGCTACTTTGGCGAAGTCGGCTTGCTCGAAATGACAAGTTATTAAGACTTTTTACGATACTTTCAATCTTGGCGCGGCGGAAAATCAGCGAATGATGCCCTATCATCCAAATTTTCGTTGGATAGAATATATAAACGCGATCCGGTAATCAAGCCAAACTTTCAAATAGTTCTCTTCCCTGTGCCACGGTTTTGCTCTGCTTGTGTGGACACTAAGGGCTCGCCCAAAAATAACTTACCATTTTGGCATCCCAGCTTCAGGCTATCTTTGGCCGATACTCATTCGCAAAACCATCGAAATAGCCTGCTATTCCTGCGGTTTTGCTCAATCGGATCGGCCAAATCTAACCCAAATCTGAGCGCCAATTCTGCTAAGTTGTTTTTGCGCGAGCCCTAAGGAGCGGCAGCCTTGAAAATGTTTTGGTATTTCTCTCCAGTAGTGATATTATCGGCCCCATAAGGAAGGTTTAGGGGGTCCCATTTCAGGAAAAGTGAAGCCCCCCTGTGCTCCCGCACAGGGCATCCTAACTGTGTCTCAGGATGGCGGAACTCGCCGAAGCAATAACCCGCCTTCGCCAAGGCTATGGCGGGTCACCACGCCATTTCAGCCGTTCAGCCGTCGTAGCCGAGGCCACTATGGCGAAGTCGGCTCGTAGCCATGCGGCTACTATGGCGAAGTCGGCTCATTCCCGTGCTTCCGCACGGGGCATTCTGGCGAAGGTGAGTAGAATGTGCGCTCAACAACTCATCTTGGGAGAGACGGTCGATTTTATAACCGGCGAGACAATTGTCGATACCCTTGACGAAAGGGCTAGGCAAAAGATAGCACAGTTCCTTGTGGAGGAAAAAGGCTATTTGAAAGATGAAATAGAGGTGAGGCAACAAATTACCCTCACTGTTGATGGAAACAGGGGATTCTCCAAGGTAGACTTCGTGATCCGGGCAGCAGGCAAAGCCTTCATGATTGTCATTTTTGGGCCTGGTTCCCTGGTCAGTCGAGAACGCTCTACAGTTGCTGCGGCCAGGCTTATTGAAGGTTATGAAGTGCCGTTTGCTGTGGTGACAAACGGTGAGGGAGCCCAGGTACTTGAAACTAGATCCGGCAAAGTGATAGCCGAAGGACTTGACAACATTCCTTCAAAGCCCGAGGCCTTGAGAAAATTTGAAACGATCACTTTTGAAAAGCTATCGGAGGGGCGGTTAGAAAGGGAAAAAAGGATCCTTTACACCTTTGATGTGCTAGCAAAGTGCGAGTGCGATGGGTTTGTCTGTAACCTGTAATAATAGATGCTTTACGGGCTGTTGCCCAAATTGGCGCTATTAATCCTAACGCGGATAAACCGGAAATACGAAGCACGAAATTCGAAACTCGAAACAAATCCGAATATCAAATGTCCAAATGTTCGAAACTGTGGGTGCACCTTGCCTCTGCGTAGTCGCACCCTGAAAGCATTGCATTGGCATCATAATGATAGAATTTCTTTTCGTTTTGAATTTTGCATTTTTGTCATTCGATATTGTTTCGGATTTCGATATTCGGATTTCGGATTTATGTTCTGCCAGAAAAAACACGAATCATAGAACTAAGGAACTACGCCTATTTCAGAGTCGACATGCTTGAAGTATGTTTTGTGGCAGTCAGGAGAGTTTTTTTGTGCAATAGTCTGCTTACCGTCGATTAGAGGAGGAGATCATGGTTGCTTTGTACATTACTTCCATTGAGAGGCACGCCGGCAAGAAATTGATGACCATGGGTTTGATTGATCGGCTGAGACGAGATGGTTTCAAGGTCGGTTATTTCAAGCCAGTGGGACATTTGCCCGTCAAGGTGGAGAACGTTGTAACGGATACAGGCGCTTGGCTGCTTTACAGGCTGTTTGGGTTAAAAGATCCCATAGAACTCATATCTCCTGTCATCATCACCCATGACCTGATTATGCAGAACTACGAAGAAGATATCACGGGGTTACAGGATAGGATAGAAGGGGCCTTTAAGAGAATATCGGAGCAAAAAGATGTGGTGGTGGTCGGTTGTGACAATAATTTTAGTGAGGGTAGTTCCCTCGGCGTATCCGGCATACAACTCATCAAACTGTTGAATGCCCACGTGCTATTTGTAGAGAGATATACGTGTGATTTTTGTATTGATTTCCTTTTGGAACTCAAGAAGGTCATAGGCGATCCCATGATAGGCGTTGTGCTCAATAAGGTCCAAGCCCTGCATCTGGACGAGATTAAAGAGCTTGTTTCGCCTTTCCTGAAGCGCAAGCACATGGAAGTTTTCGGATCATTGCCTCACGATACATTGTTAGGCTCGACCCGTGTGGGAGATCTTGTTGAACATCTCGGTGCAGATGTAGTGTGTGGTAAGGATCAACTGGATGGCCTAGTTGAAAGCTTCTTGGTAGGCGGCATGCAGGTGGACAAGTTCATAACCTATTTGCTGAAAAGCCCTAATTCCGGGATTATTGTGGGTGGCGATCGAACTGACATACAGCTTGTGGCCATCGAAAACGGTGTGGGGTGTCTGATTCTATCCGGAAATCTCTATCCCAATGATATCATCATTGCAAGGGCTGAAGCAAAAGGCGTGCCGATTCTGGTAGTCAGGGATGACACGTATACTGTGGCGAAGAATGTAGACGCTATGGCTGGAAGGTTCAGGCTGCGGAAAAGGGAAAAGATTGACCATGGAATCAAGCTGGTGGACCAGGTGTTTGATTTTGAAAAACTTTATGAGAGGCTGAATCTTGTGCCTAGATGACAGGGGTTCGGGATTTTGACGAGATGAGCTATGCTGGACAGAAACGATTGAGGTTTGAAAGCCTTCCTACTCAATTCAAGGACCGGCGTGGACGGCTCATACTGGTGCGGGCCTATGAGGCTACAGATTTCGAGGGTTTAAAGGAGATGTACGATACCTTTGAACCCAAGGGCCTTGAGTCCGGCTTGCCACCGCTTGATGATCAAGCACGGCTCCGATGGCTCAATTGTGTGGTCTCGGAACTGTTCAATGTGTTGGTAGTGTATAAAGACCAAGTCATAGGACACAGCGCCCTTGACCTTTCCTGTGCGCCCTCGTGTCCGGAGTATTTGATCTTAATTAAAAAGGGGTTCCGAAACTGCGGCATCGGCACGGCATTTTCCATGGTCATGAAGAGGGTATCAATAGAGGCAGGGTGCGAAAAGGTTGTACTTACCGTCCGCACTGCCAACACCCGAGCCGTTAAAGTTTTTAAGAAGGTAGGATTTGTATTCACCGATAAGATTGAAGTAGAGCGGGATATGGAATTGGATCTAAAACAGGCCAAAACGTCCCGCACAAAAATTTGCAAAAAATAGACCATTGGCTATTATGCGCTCGGCTTTCATATACAGTGAAAAGCTTGCCGAAATTAAGGCCCCCAAAGGATATCCCTGGCTGTTCGACAGGAGTGAGTCTACCTACCAATTATGCAAGAAATTGCACCTCCTTGACTATGATTGGATGAGCATTTGTATCCCGAAGCCCGCCAATTCCGAAGAAGTTCTCAATTTTCACTCTAAAAAATACATCAACCTTCTAAAAAAGGCGAACAAAGGTGTCTTTGAAGAGGAATGGCTAAAATATGGATTGGGTACCACCGAGTGCCCTGTGTTCAAAGGCGTCTACGACTATCATGCCCTGGCAGCTGGAGCCACACTCCTGGGGGCGGAACTCATTGATGAGGGCAAAGCGGACGTAGTATTCAGTCCCACTGGAGGCTTTCACCACGCAGGCAAGGATTTTGCTGCAGGCTTCTGTTACATTAACGATATTGTCCTTGCCATCAAAAAGTGGCTGCGTAGAAGAAAGCGCGTGTTTTACATTGACATCGATGCCCATCACGGCGATCAAGTTCAAGAGGCTTTTTATAGCACGAGCAAGGTAATGACGTTATCGTTTCACGAAAGCGGTCACACGCTTTTTCCGTTCAAGACAGGGTTTGAAAACGAAATCGGACGGGGTTATGGCAAAGGGTATACGATTAATGTCCCCCTGCCGGAAAATACATCTGATGAGGAATTCTTATGGGCCTTTGATAATATTTTTTTACCAGTCGCCCAAGCCTTCCAGCCGGACGTGGTAATGGCAGTGCTCGGCGCTGATGTCTTGTATTCAGATCCCTTTTCCAATTTACAGTTAACCAATGATGCAATTAGTAAAGCCCTGCAAGCTATCCAGCAAGTTTCGCCAAAGCTTTTAGTTCTGGGATCCGGTGGTTACGTTCGTGAAGACATTGCACGGACATGGGCACTGGCATGGGCGATCATGAATGACCTGGGACCAAGGGAAGAGGACTTTTCTGCATTTGGCGGCATGTTCTGGGGTGATGGCCTTTCCTCACTGAAGGACCGGCCCCATTTTGTGCCCGACAATATTAAGGAAAAGACTCAAACGGAAATTCGGAGGGTTGTGCGGGCAATTGAAAAGAGCGTATTTGCCATTTTGAAGATTAATCCGTAGGGGAGGAAGTGACAATGAAAGAAAAAACCATTGAATCTGTTGCAGAAGCACAAAAGAAATATCCCCCGCCAAAGGATTTCAAAAAAAAGGCGCACGTCAAGAGTCTCAAGGCATATCGTGAGCATTACAAGCGCTCAGTGGAGGACCCTGAAGGATTCTGGGCAGAGAGGGCTCAAGATCTCTCCTGGTTCAAAAAGTGGAAACGGGTCCTTAATTATAATTTTGATGAGGCAAAGATAAGTTGGTTTGAAGGGGGCAAGATTAATGTCTCTTTTAACTGCCTGGACCGACATCTGGATACATGGAGAAAAAATAAAGCAGCCCTGATTTGGGTGGGTGATAAGGCTGGTGAACACAAGATTTATACCTACCAGTTGCTCCACCAGGAAGTTTGTAAGTTTGCAAATGTCTTAAAGGCTTTTGGAGTAAAGAAGAAGGACAGGGTGGCGATTTATCTGCCCATGGTCCCAGAGCTACCTATCGCAATGCTGGCATGTGCCCGGATAGGGGCTATCCACAGCGTGGTCTTTGGGGGATTTAGCGCTGACTCGCTCCGAAGTCGTATCAAGGATTGTAGGGCGAGGATATTGATCACGGCGGACGGAGGTTTTAGGGGAGGAAGAGTGATACCTCTGAAACGAAATGCAGATGAAGCCTTAGAGGCTTGCCCTGAGGTGAAGACCTGCATCATTGTGCGGCGAACCGGCACCGGCGTGAAGATGAAGAAGGGAAGAGACTGGTGGTGGGACGAGCAAATGAACAATGCAGACTTGAAGGCCCATTGTGACCCTGCTATCATGGATGCCGAAGACCCTCTGTTTATTCTTTACACCAGTGGATCGACCGGCAAACCGAAAGGAGTCCTTCACACCACCGGAGGCTATCTACTTTATGTCTACCAGACCTTCAAGTGGATCTTTGATATCAGAGACGAAGATACATACTGGTGCACGGCCGACATTGGATGGATTACAGGTCACAGCTATATTGTATACGGCCCGCTTTGCGCCGGGGCTGTCAGCATGATGTTTGAAGGGGT
>DAOUTV010000123.1 GCA_030668505.1 Desulfobacterales bacterium
CCCTTTACCGGGGATTTCGAGTGAAGAAGGCCATAACTCAAATCCCGTCGGAAACCTCCAAAGCAGCTATTGAATGTCTTCTTTATTGCGTGTTTATAAATATTATTATATCGGTTATCTTTTATCTATAGTGAAGCCTCCCTGGGCTTCCGCACAGGGCATCCTTAATTTTGTTTCAGGACGGCGGAACTCGCCGAAGCAATAACCCGCCTTCGCCGAAGCTATGGCGGGTCACCACGCCATTTCAGTCGTTCAACCGTTCAGCCGTCGTAGCCGAGGCTACTATGACGAAGTCGGCTCGCAGCCAGTGCTTTGGCGAAGGCGGCTCGTAGCCATGTGGCTACTTCGGCCTCCTGGCGAAGGTGAGTCAACTTTGGGTCTCGTCCCAATGGAAAGGCACGGATATTCTCTTATTAAATCGCTTATGATTTTAAGGAACCATAAAAACCCAAAGACGTTACTACCATGGCCTCAGAATTAGTCAGGCTCTCCGATTATACACTCGAACCATTTGGCGATGGAAACGGATTGAAAAATATCAATCTCGCTTTGTCAAAGGGCGAGGCATTTTCAATTAGAACAGATTCACCTGATGATGCCCATCTCCTTCTACGGGGTTTGGCAACCCTTGATCCTCCCAAGAGTGGCCAGTTCTTTTACAAAGGGAAGGAACTCGACTTCACAGACTATAGAACTCTCCTTGCCTACAAGAAAAAGGTCGGCTATATTGCACCAGATGCGACCCTGATAACCAACCGTTCTATGCGCGACAATCTGATGCTGATGAGATACTACTTTGAAGATTCAACTTCCATTCCGATGTCCGATCAGGTCATCGAGCTCTGCAAGGTCTTTGAGCTGGAAAAAGGGCTTGATTGCAAACCTCCCGAACTTGATCACGAGGAAAACAGACTCTTTGTTATTGTACGAGAGCTTTCGAAAAATCCTGAAATTCTTATAGCTGAAAGGCCAAGAGATTTTCTCAGGACAAAGAGCTTCGAGATCCTGAAAGCGGTTCTAAGGAATGTGATGAAGAAAAATGTTGCCTTTGTATTTTTTTCCATTGATGAAACATTCACAAAGGAATTTTCTAATGGGCAAATATTGATATAAAGGAAGCTTAACCTGCCGGATACAGTATCGTTTTGGTAAACGTAGCTTATGCTATGCCTTAGGAAAAAACGGAAATTACTGTACTTTGGAGTAAGAACGGGTCAGAGAAAAAAGTAATGAGAATAAGTTTTGACACAAGAGAAAAAATTGTGGGAGCCTTTATGATCATCATGATGATACTCCTATTGAGTATTGTTGTAATGATTGGAAGAGGAAAAGACTGGTTCAAAGCATACATTACTTATTATACCGTATTTGATGAGGCATATAACCTCAGCGAGGATGCGCAAGTAAAGCTTTACAAAGCAGATATAGGCAAAGTGGAAAGCGTCAAGCTTGAGGGTGACAAAGTAAAAGTAGAATTGGCTATTCTGAAAGACTATGCGCCTCGAATAAAAACGGACTCAGTGGCAACCGTTGAAAGCCCGACCTTAATAGGATCTGAATACGTATCTATAAAACCTGGAACACCCGAGGCGTTGCCCCTTGCTGAAAAGGCAACCATTCCGTCTCAGTCAAAAAAATCATTGGACGACGTTATGACAGAGTTTGAGGTGGAAAAGACCGCCAAGATGTTTGTAAAAAGCCTTCAGGCCATCTCAGAAATCGCGGAGCATATGCGGGACCCAGAAGGTCCGCTTTTCGCTTCGCTGGACAGCATGGCTGAAGCAATGGCTAACATAGAAGCGATGAGCCTTGAAATGAGAAAAGGAAGGGGCACGGTGGGCAAGCTTGTATACTCTGAGGAATTGATTCAACAGATACGTGATAGAATCAGTCATGTTAACAGAATCCTTTCAAACATCGAAGAGGCGACCCAAAAGACCCCGGAGATCATGGATAGCCTGAAAGAAAGCACTGAGATGATCAACCAAATACTAGTCAACATAGAGAAAGGGAGCCGAGATGTTCCAACCGTCACAAAATCGACAAGACATGGTATAAGAGAGATCAGAAATGGTGTTGAGGAGATCGACAAGGTCGTGCAATCTGCTCAGAAGAGTTTTCTTATAAAGGGCAACCTTCCTCCTGAGCCCAAAGGTGAAGATATCGATACAGGATTGAGGAGATGAAAAAACCGAGCCTGCTAGTCATCATTGTTCTTTCGCTCCTTCTTTTCGCCTGCGCAACTGGCAAACCTGAAAAACACGTCCCCCGGCATCTGAGCGCAGGCAGCAAGCAAATGAATAAGGGGATTGAGTGGTACCAGAAGGGCTGTTACAGAAAATCACTAGAATATTTCTTCAGGGCTTACGAGCTTAACTCTGCATCTGATATATCGGATGGGGTGGCCATGAGCCTGAATAATATAGGAACCGTTTACAGGATAATTGGTGATTATGATGAAGCTATTCCATTCTTTGATGAAGCCTACACAATATATTCGGACTTAAATAACCAAAGTGAAGCTGTAAAGGCCCTTTCAAACAAAGCAGCGACTTTCATTTGTATGGAGAAGTTGGACGAGGCAAAGCAAGTCATCGAAGAGACCCTGCAGATGCTGCCGGCAAAGGGAAACAAGGCATTGCTGATCCCGGTGCTCCAAAACAAGGGGGTTCTCTTGACCAAACAGGGGTCATATGAGGCCGCAGAAGAAGTGCTTGCCAATTGCCTGGATCAGACTGACAGCCTTGACCCCTTGGGTATGGCTTCATTGCACTTCGCCTTTGGGAATCTGATGCTTAAGACCGAAAGGCCGGTCGATGCTATTGCCTCTTTTGAGAAGGCCCTACTCATCGACCGTGAACTTGGTTTTTATAAGGGTATGGCAGACGATCTGCTCTGCATGGGCCTTGCTTATACCAGGCTCGGCCAGGACGAAAATGCGGTAAAAAGCTTTAAACGGAGTATCAAGATCTTTGCCCTGATCGACCAGGCCAAAGAAGTCCATGATACCATGAAACATCTCCGGGAAGCTGCGCAGGGTGCGGGCTTAGATATTTCTGTCACCGAGGCATTTATTGAAAGGTGGCGTCAGGGAAAATTATATGAAAGCCCGTGCAGGGATTAGATCGATTTCGGATTGCGGATTCCCCAACTTTAGTTCACTTTAGTCACTTTAGTTCACTTGCAACTTTACGGTGTTATACCCAGTTCCTTCTCCTTCTCTGCAATTGCCAGCGTGGTCCTGATCACCGTATCCGGAATGAGGCTAATGGAATCAATGCCACATTCAACTAAGAAGGTGGCAAATTCCGGAAAATCGCTCGGTGCCTGACCGCAAATCCCTATTTTCTTCCCGCGCCTTTGGGCCACTTGGATAACCTGCCTTACCATGTCCTTTACCGCTTGGTTCCGTTCGTCAAAAATGTGGGCCACAAGATCAGAGTCCCTATCAAGTCCCAGGGTCAACTGGGTCAGGTCGTTCGAGCCTATTGAAAACCCGTCGAACACGTCTGCAAATGCATCCGCGCTTATCACGTTGCTCGGAATCTCACACATCACATAAACCTCAAGGCCGTTCTCACCCTGTACCAGGCCAAATTCCTTCATAGTCTCGATCACACGTCTTCCTTCTTCCGGCGTGCGGCAAAAAGGAATCATTACTTTGATATTTGAAAGACCCATCTCGTTTCTTGCTTTTATTATAGCCTTACATTCCAACTCAAAAGCCGGCTTGAATTTCTCATCGTAGTACCGGGAGGCTCCTCGCCACCCTATCATCGGATTACTTTCCACAGGTTCATAAAGATGGCCGCCTACCAGCTCCGCATATTCATTGGTCTTGAAATCAGACAGGCGAACTATGACATCATTCGGATAAAAACCTGCTCCAATCCTGCCGACCCCTTCAGCCAACTTGCTGACAAAAAACTCCTCCTTGTCCCCAGGATGCGTGGCAGTCATCTCGTCAATTTTCTTCACGATCTCGGCAATTTCAGGATTATCCCGGGCCTTTTCCTTCAGCTCATCATAATGGATGAGGGCAAGAGGATGTATCCCTATATGGGAGTTGATGATAAACTCCTCCCTGGCAAGCCCCACGCCCTCATTTGGGATTTGACTATCCGTGAACGCGTTTTCCGGTATCCCCACGTTCATCATGATCTTTGTTCGAGTACTGGGTATCTTTTCAAGATCCAGCTGGTCCACCTCAAATTTCAAAATGCCCTCGTAGACGTTTCCGACCTCCCCTTCCGAACAAGAGACTGTAATATCCTGTCCAGTAGAGAGTTTTTTGGAAGCATTTTCAGTTCCAATGAGACACGGTATGCCTAGCTCTCGAGATATGATCGCAGCGTGGCAGGTGCGCCCTCCTTTGTCAGTCACAATGGCAGCAGCGATTTTCATGATCGGCTCCCAGTCCGGGTCGGTCATGGTGGTAACGAGCACTTCACCCGCCTTGAACTCTCCAATATGTTTACTGTCTTTGATTACGTGTGCCACTCCCTGACCGATCTTGGCTCCCACTGCCTGCCCGGTAACAAGGACCTTTCCAGTCTCTTTTAGGACATAAGTCTCAAGTATGTTTCCCTTGTTTTGTGAATGAACGGTCTCCGGCCTTGCCTGCACGATGAATAGTTTGCCTGTTCCGACATTAACGCCATCCCCGTCCTTGGCCCATTCGATATCCATCGGCCTGAACTGACCTGCCTTTTCAGAGTAGTGATCCTCTATAATACAGGACCATTTTGAAAGGAGAAGAATCTCATCATCTTCAATTACAAACCTGTTGCGTTCTTCCGAAGTGGTCTCGATATCCTTCACCGGTTCCTCAGGATCATCCGAATAGATCATCTTGATATGTTTACTCCCCGCCCGTTTCCCAACAATGGGTCTCTTGCCCTCCTTCAAGGTCGGTTTAAACACGTAATATTCGTCAGGATTTACAGCACCCTTCACCACGTTTTCACCAAGACCATAAGAGCCGGTTATAAAGACAGCATCCTTAAAGCCGGTCTCGGTATCAATAGAAAAGACAACGCCTGCACTGGCCGCATCGCTTCTTACCATTTTTTGGACGGCTATGGAGAGGTAGACATCAAACTGGCCAAAACCCTTGTCATGACGATAGGAGATAGCACGATTTGTAAAAAGGCTGGCAAAACAGCGCTTGCAGGCATCAATGACAGCATCTTTTCCTCTGATGTTGAGGTAGGTCTCCTGCTGGCCGGCAAATGAGGCATCAGGAAGATCTTCTGCTGTTGCTGATGATCGCACAGCCACATCCACACCAGGGCCGTACTCATCCTCCAACTTTTCATAGCTCCGGCAGATAGCCTCGGTAAGGTCGTCCGGAAACTCGGCATTCCTGATGACACTTCGTGCTTTTTCCCCGCGTTCATACAGGTTCTGCATATCATGTGTGTCGAGTCCATCCAGGGCATCCTGAATATCATCTTCGATCCCTGCACTCTTGATCAGATGTTGATAAGCATATGCTGTTATGGCAAATCCGCCTGGAATATTGACCCCTTTTGGAATGAGTTGCTGGTACATCTCACCCAGGGAAGCATTCTTGCCGCCAACCAGGGAAACGTCCTCTATTCCAATCTCATTAAACCACAAGATTAATGCTTCTTTGTGATCTACCCCCATGTTCCTGCCTCCTTCTTTTTGTGCCGTAATTTCTCAGCTTTGTTGACAATCATTTTTAGTATCACTGCAGGGCCTTATTGTCAACCTATACTCCGAGATCAATCAATATAAAATGCCACCGGATCTGTTGACTATACTATCCCTCAATGTTAGGTAGTGCCCATCCAGAAACGGCATCTTTTGCCCCGATACCGCGTTCTCCGCAGGTTTCTATCCTCAAAGTAGCCCTGCTACGCCTGCGGTAGAAACCTTTGTACGGCCTTGTCTCGGAACAAAATCTACCATTTCTGCACGGACACTAGGTAGGTAATGTTTTTGGGGTTTGTTGAGTCTTGCCGAAAACTTTAGTTCACTTTAGGCAC
>DAOUTV010000067.1 GCA_030668505.1 Desulfobacterales bacterium
CTGATCACCCCTATACGAGGCAGTGGTCCCTCAGAAATCCCCCCTGGCCCAGACCTGGCTTTGATACGTTGCGAGAATGGTCGATCGAATATAACTACTTCGTCGGGTTGCGGTATATGCCGGTCAAGTCGCGCCAGGGCAGGCCTAAATCCCCCCCACCCCCCTTTATCAAAGGGGGGAGTACGGGGAGGGGCAATTTTCATTCCCCCCTCGTCCCCCTTTTTTAAAGGGGAGTCAGTTTTCATTCCCCCCTTTGTCAAAGGGGGGGTAGGGGGGATTTTGTATGTGGGTGTCAGAGCTGGTGCCCCTCTTGCAATGGCAAGAAGCCTGTCAAGATCGAGATAATGCTCTGCTATTTCAGCCGCTTTTTCTATCGACGCATCCGCCCAGGCATGCTCGGGCGTGGGGACCAGTCCCATGTGCCTTTCAGGAAAGGGCTCCTCTTTGACCTTGGGTATAGCCCCCAGGACCGGAATGGCGCAGTAATGCTCGACGCTTTTTCGGAGGATCGACTCATGGCGGGCACCGGCTACCCGGTTCAGGATAACGCCACAGATATCGACTTCTGGGTCGAACTTGAGACACCCCGACACCATAGCGGCCACGGTGCGGGTACTCTTAGTACAGTCTACTATGAGGACCACGGGTGCCTTCAGGAGCTTGGCGAGTTCAGAGGTACTGGTACTCCCTTCAAGGTCGATACCGTCGTAGAGACCTCGGTTTCCCTCGATAACTGATAGGTCGGTTAATTGAGTACGGCTTGTAAAGGAAAGAATAATCCGGTCGGCAGGCATCAAGAAGGTGTCCAGATTATAACAGGGATGGCCGGCCGCTCGGGCCAGCCATCCCGCGTCAATAAAGTCCGGTCCCTTCTTGAAGGGAGCAACGGCCACCCCGCGCTTTCGCCAGGATGCAATCAGTCCCAAAGAGACGATCGTCTTTCCCGAACCCCCGCACAGGGCGGCAATCAGAATTCGGGGAAGAGCCATAGGTTTGGTTTCTTGTTACTGCAGTATAACCCGGTTTCAATCAATGGTCTACTGGGCCCTGAAAACGACGTAGACCAGCTCTAATCCTCTCCGTCTGCTGCGGCCTGCTTGCCGACACCCTTGAGACCGATCAGGGTCGTACTCCCGCTGGACCAGTACTCAAGGGTTTCTTCCTGGACCATTTGGTTCACCAGGTTCTTTACCGCTCTGGGCTTCTCATCGGGCACCATCTTGTAAAAGTCCTTGAGATAGAACTTGGATTTGCCCTTCTTTTTCTTCAGTGTTTCTACAATTAGAGTCTTGGTTGCTTCTTCGTCCATTTCTTGCCTCTTTTCGTGTACTAAGTATTTGTAGTTTTTACCCCCTCACCCCTGCCCTCTCCCCCACAGGGGAGAGGGTTAGAATGAGATTGAGTTATTGACTTATCCGGTCTTGGAAAATTTGAAATTAGTGGTTTGACGCCAGGTGTAATAGGCCGGATCGCGGAAATCATCAATGAGATGATGCGTAAACTCAAGCTCGCACTTCTCAAAGAATCTCTCCCAGCCGATCCTTTCGGCCCAATGGCCCAGCCGCTCGTATTTTCTTGCGTCTGCTGAATATGCGTCAACCATCCTCTTAATTGTTGCAGTCATTGTCTGCCAGCGGGGCATCTCATTCGGAATAAACGCAACTACGACCTTGGAGAACTTGGGTGCGTCTATCCTGTTTGATATCTTACCGCCTGCCATGAGCACGATACCATCACCTTCCGTGTCAGCCAGAGGCATGGACGGGCACATGGTATAGCAGTTGCCGCAGAACATGCACCGCTCTTCCTTAACGGACACGCTTTTCAACTGCTTGCCCCCGAATTCCACCTTGGTAGGCTTGATGGCTGCTGTGGGACACGCCGCAATGGCAAGAGGAATCTCGCACATCTTGTCAAGATATTCATGGTCAACCAAGGGCGGTTTGCGGTGATAACCCAGGATGGCAATATCCGAGCAGTGGACTGCGCCGCACATGTTCAGGCAGCAGGCCATGGAAATCCTGAGCTTGGCAGGAAGTTTCATGCTTTCCCATTGGTCAAACATCACGTCCATTGTGGCCTTGACCGTTCCCGAGGCATCGGTTGCCGGCGTGTGGCAATGGATCCAGCCCTGGGTATGTACGATATTGGTAATGGAAGCACCCGTGCCCCCTATGGGGAACTTGTAACAGCCGCCCGGTTGTTTCCGGCCCAGCAGATCAGCCTTTAAGGCCATGCACTTGTCCTTACTGTCCGTCATGAACTCTACGTTGTTCCGGGTGGTCCACCGGACATAGCCGTCGCAGTACTTGTCGGCAATCTCCATGATCTCACGGATGTGAGACACACTCATCAGACGGCAGCCGCCAACTCGGACCGCAAAGAGTTCGTCTCCACTTTCAGCAACATGGACGACAATGCCAGGCTCGATGATTTCGTGATATAGCCACTTGCCTTTATTTTTCTTGATGACCGGTGGATAGAACTCTGCGTAATGCCTCGGTCCAATATCCGTAATTCTATCCTCCATCGGTTTAGCTGGATTGTATCCTGAAGAAATAAATGCCATTGTTGTCACCCCCTATCTTTGATGATGCTTTCTGAATTCGTTGATATCGCGTTTCCATCCGCCGGGAACCTCATCTTCCTTCCAGAAGACGTACGGATTGGATCGAGGCTCCTTAATCATCTGCGGAACCGCCTTGAAATTCGTCACCTCCAGCAGCTTCTGCATACCCTGCCGCTTGATCAGCTCGCCAAGGCGCTCGCGGTTCTTGCCCTCTTCCATCCACCAATCCCAGATCGGCTCGACGACTTTTTCTTTGATCTCGTCATAGGGCTCCTCAACCTTGATAAAGGGCACAATCAGTGTACCCATCTGGGCGCCATCCAGGATCGGGGCCTTGGCGCCGGCCAGGACAGAACAACCCGTATCAAGGCCTACTCGAAGCGCCCTGGGCATCACATTGATGCAATGCATGCACCTGGTGCACTCGGGGGTGTTGATCTCAAGCTTGCTGCCATCCCAGGACATGCACTCGGTGGGGCAAAGACCGATCACCTCTTTCTGGATGTCGAATGCGCCCCAATCACGACCTGCATGGGCGCCAGCGTTGGGCTTTAATTCGCCGCCCACATAAGCCTTGACCGCTTTCTGGTCGATGCGGATGTCGTCACGCCAGGTGCCTATAAAGGACAGGTCAGACCTGGCAATCGCGGCTACGCAGCAGTTAGGGCAGCCGTCAAACTTGAACTTGAATTTATACGGGAACGCGGGTCTGTGCAACTCGTCCTGATACTCCATGGTCATGTTGTAACAGAACTCCTGGGTGTCGTAACACGCATACTCGCACATGGACTGGCCCATGCAATCGGACGGAGTTCGCAGGTTCGACCCTGAACCACCCAGATCCTGGTTTATGTTGTGGGTCAATTCGTAGAAGACCTCTTCTAACTGGGGCGTGCTAGTCCCCAAAAAGATGATGTCACCTGTGGCTCCGTGCATATTGGTGAGGCCGCTGCCGCGCCTTTCCCACAGGTCCATGAGTTGCTCTAAGTAGTCAGTCTTGTAATAGTGCCCCATGGGTTGATTAACACGCATAGTGTGAAAGTGCGCCACACCCGGAAACATCTCAGGCTGGTCACAGTACCGGCCGATAACGCCACCGCCGTATCCGAACACGCCGACAATGCCGCCGTGCTTCCAGTGGGTCCTGCCGTGATCATACGATAATTCCAGTACACCCAAAAGGTCATCGCAGCATTCCTGGTTAAACTGGTAATCGATCCCTTTTGGGTTTTCCATCCTGGACTCGTGTTCGCGCTTGATGTCTGAAACAAAGCTCGTCCAAGGCCCTGTTTCCAGTTGATCGATCAGAGGCGTCTTGTGTTTGAATTCAACCATTATTCTACCTCCCTCCATTTTTTCATTACTTTTTCAATGTGTCAACTTAGCCTGATACATCTGTATGTACCCTTTGCCGCGCAAAAGTATCGCGTCACCCCCTCTCAATTCCCGAAATGCTCTTGATTAAGCGGTAGAACGAAAAAATTCGGTTGTTCTGAATGTTTTGGACAAAAATACACGAGCACTAACATAAAGCTGGCCTATAGAACTATTTGCGCATTTTGTCAATAGAAAAAACCTTGGATGAAACGGTTGCTTTGCATTGCTTTCATGGCAAAAAAATCGAAGCCTCTACCGGCCGGAAAGGCGGAGGTTCTCCCTTGCAACAGCGCAACAGCACTTCGAGATCCAAAGAGCGATTCGGTTACGAATCCCGCAGGTCTTGAAGGACTAAATGGAATTTCGATACATGCCTTTCGAGATGCTCTTTAATCACAGGTATGTCTGGGGCAGCTTGATCACAGGCATTGATAAGGGCATGGAATCTGTATGATAGATCTTCCTTGGCAATAGACTGTCCATATTGCAGGAAGCTATTGACAAATCCTTCATCAATAAATCCTTTGACCTGTTTTATTCTGAGTCCTTCCATAAACCCCTCCAGGGTCGCATCCACACAATCATCATCTGCCCATGCAATAGCGCCCACACCATCCAGGCGGTCCAGCCGCATCCTTATAGAAAGATTCAACAGAAAAAAGAGCAAAGCCTCATGGACAGAAACCCCCTCGGAGCGTTCCAGCATGGGAGCATATTGTCTTGCAGTCACCAGTTTAACATCCAGGGATTTCTCCTGTGCCTTCACCACAAAATCGCCGGCCGCGTGATGCCAGGGAAAAATCTGTTCAAAGGTCTCGATGTCATAATACAGGACCAGAATCCTGGCAGCTTGGTGGTATATCTGCCACGCCTGTGACCGAGAAAGGTGGCGAGGGTTTTTCTCGGTATCCCAAAGGACGAGTTTCCGGGAACCGTTTTCGTCCATTGAAAGGTGGAATTCGTGATATCCATGAAACCAATCTGCCAAGAACATAAGCATGGAAGGGAGCAAGGCTTCGCCCTGGAAGTAAGTCCGTGGCAAAAAGGGGAAATCATATTTGCTGTTTAGGTGCTCCAAAACTTCAAACTCGCGACAGAGACGAGCCTCTCCCCGAGACGTAACTGCTACGTTCATTACAAAGGTTGCACAAACGCCACCAACCATCACCTCAATCCTGCCCGGGTGGTAGTCGCTGCCATGCTTTTCGGCATAAATCAGGATCTCTTCAATGTCGGACGCAGTGATGTCTTCCGTTAGTTGCTTGCCTGTAGCTTCGACTATCAACGCAAAGTCGTCTTTTGAAATGACGTCCGTGATGCCTTCAAAATACTGACCGTAGGTTAAGACAGGACCGGGGGTTGGACCAGTCCCACAACGCGTCAGGCGCATGGGGATCTGGCGAGTTAGGTCATTGAGCGGTACTTGGCCATTAGAGGATGGGGTGAGGTACGTGACCTTGGGAAGTGTCATGAAATAAGTTGGCTATAGCACTCACCAAGAAGAATTTGGGGTTACCGGATGCAGATGCAGATGCTGGATTCTTGATACTGGATTCAAGATCGATTATCCAGTATCAAGAATCCAGTAACCAGCATCTGAGCGTATTGTCCACAAGACAAAATTTGGAAAAGTAGCCGTCAATGCGATCAGCTCCAAGGTAGGTCTAACGATACGGCTCCAACTCTTTCAAAAACCTCGGCTCAACTTCAAATCCGTGGGACATGGCCTTATCGCAATGTTCAACAGCCTCCTGATAAGCCCCCTTCTCAAAATAAGCCAGAGCCAGGTTATTGTGAGCAACAGCGAAGGTAGGCTCAAGCTCCAATGCCTTGTTGGCAGCAGCAATGCATTCGTCCAGTCGTCCCTGCATATAATAGGCGCTGGCAAGGGTGGTGTGGGCCTGGATAAACTCGGGGTTAATGGAGACCGCTTTTTCCAGGAAACCAATCGCCGTCTCCGGATCACCCCTCTGAACATAGGCAAAACCCAGATTTCCGTATGGCTGGGCGAATTTGGGCCTGACCGCAATGGCCCGCTGATTCAAATGGATACAGGCGTCCAAATCTCCCCTATGCAGATGGATGCCACCCAGGGCCACATATGCCTCTCCCAGGGTGGGGCATTCATTTACGGCAGCCATAAGTTCCTCCGCAGCCTCATCCCACTTCTGTTCCTTGATCAGACCAATGGCAAGGTTGTAATGCGTCGTGCCGCACTCAGGGCTCTTGACCAGAGTCGCCACCTGGTCTTCAATATATTCTCTAGTTGTCTTTGGTTTTTTCATGATATTCCTCTATAGCAAATCTGTCTCCGCATTGTCAACCGTCCCGGACCAGGGACGGCAATTCTCGGCGAAAAACACAACAAGATTGCTTCGTCGCTAACGCTCCTCGCAATGACATTACGAAAACTTTTTTGTCATTGCGAGCGAAGCGAAGCAATCTCAAGACATTACAAATTCACCGAGAATTGCTGGACCAGGGATCATTCGAACAAAGGAGGGAATAGGCCCAACGACCCATTCCCTCCTTAAATGGCATTTTTTTTACGTAAGCTGGTACCCTACGAGAATCAAATTACCCAACGTCTATCCACAAATTCCCCCTTCCCCGGAGTGAGGAGGGATAATTTAGCGCCCCCCTGTGCCCCTTCCTGATATGCTCCTTCCAGCAAGAGGGTTGTATAGCTTCAAAATCGCAAATTTCATAATATCCAGACTGTTATTATCCGTGATAAAACCCATCAGGGTCTTCTCTGCCTCTTCAGGAAGCACACAGGCATTTGAAGCATCAAAGGCCAAGTCCGGGAAGCCCTTCGCAAGCTTCTTGTGTTCCTTCTTGTTGACACTTACCTGAACTGCCTTTTTGCCATCTATTTCCTGAATCTGATCTGCCACTCCAGCACCTTCAATCTGCTTGAGTTTCTCGTCATCCAAAAATACATTAATGTAATAGTCCGCCATTTAAACACCTCCTGTTTGTAATGTCCTGAATACCTACCTATACGGCAAGCAGCTATCTTCTTTTCATTAAGATATCTTTTCTGCCTAAAACACGCACCCCCCCTCATTAAACAAAGCATGTCGTTTGGACACTGAATCTGCCGCCCGAGAAACGCCCTTATATTATGACGATGATTTGTTGTCAAGCAACTCGTCCTAGTTTCGTGCCATTTGCAAGAATATTGTAACACTTTACGTGTCTGAAAAAGGCCTGTTTTCTGAGACCATCAACCTTGATGACCTCGTAAGAAGTCTCAACAACCTTGACACACAAGGCCATTCCTTCCTATACTCCCCCACCAAAAAGGGGATTCTCTATAATTTCTTCATAGGGAGTAACAGGTTCAATGGAATTTCAGAATTGCGTCAGAAATGAGTATGGTAAGTGTGATCTTCCTCCCAATACGATTAATAGAATAAAAGACGGGTTGAAAAAACTGAATCTCGACGTTGGATACCTCACCTTCCAGGTGTCGGACAACATTTATTGGGGGCGGGTATGGATTGATTCAATAAGGATAGTCTGTGTTGGGAAAGGCATTACCCCGGAGCTTGCGGAGGCCAGTGCATACGCAGAACTGGCTGAACGCCTCAGCGCCGGGTTGTTCTATCCGGTTTTTGAAGAACAGGTGAGGTTTAACGCTCCGGCCCTTTACAATGAGGAAACTAACAGGTTCCTGAA
>DAOUTV010000136.1 GCA_030668505.1 Desulfobacterales bacterium
AAAAAGTTGTTGGCACTACAAAACCTTTCAATGGGGGTTTCATCATAGTTCACGAATCGTCGGGGGTATGGCTACACCCACTGCCTGAAAAACCTTGCCACAGGTGCCAAGGCACTCACTACGAACAGATAGAGTCTTTCCGTTGTCTTCTATGACGGTCTCTTGCAAGGTCTTCAGGTCCTGCTTCACATCAGCCCACTCAAAACAATGCCCAGCTTTATCAACACGACGGTCAAGTTCTTTCCTAAGTACTAGAGCGAGAAAACTACAAAACACATGACCCCTAATGGTCTCGTCTAGCTTGTGATATACAGGCCGGGTTTCAAGAATGGATTTCAAATCCCTAAAAACATGTTCCACCTGCCAGAGTTCTTTGTATCTTAACGCTACCTTTTCGGTGGGCAGATCGGTATTGGTCTTCAATACCCACTTACCGTCGAACTTCGCTTCGGCAGCTATTTTGTCTTGATCCACAGTAATACCACCGGGGGTTACTTTGAGATACTTTCGATATCCTTTGTTGCCAATCATATTCTTGGGACCCTTTTTGACTCGCTTTGCTAAGGCATCAATAATGGCTTTACGATCTGCAGCATCTTTGCGTGCTTGTTTTGTGTTGACACAGACAATGTAGCGGTTGTCATTTACCCAAACCTCTTTAACCTTAAGCGGTGCGGGATCTTTGGACCTTTTCCCCTCGGCATAGACCTCTTTATACCGGCCTGGCCGAGATAAAACGTCACGCTTGACCTCGTTGACTTTACGCAGCCTGGCACCAAGAATGTAGGCGATGTGTCGATCTGGGTCTTCCAGTTTTTCCATGGTATCAGCACTGATCATGCCGCGGTCGGCTACAACGCAGAATCGATTTATTCCAAACCTTTTCCTGAGCCGATCAACTATTGGAATCAATGTTTTTACATCAGTCGTATTGCCAGGCCACATCTCACAACACACCGGTTTGCCATCGTCATCTATGATAACACCGACAACCATTTGATGCAGGTCCGGGCGGTGATCCTTGCTGTTGCCCCTTTTGCCAATGCTCTGACCACCAGCCCCTTCGAAGTAGATGGAAGTAGTATCAAAGAACACCAAATCAAGACCTGAAAAGAGGTCGCGGCGCTCAAGAAACATATTCTCTTCGATGACGTCCTTGATGCATCTTGGCGCAAAGGGTGTTGCATCCTTCTGGTCGGCAACTTCTTCGCCAAGGAAGGCCATTGCACGGTACATATGATGCAAAGAAAGATCGTTCACCCCTTCGATCAGATAGTCGCGACGCCATTTGTCGCAGGCCCTGTCAGATCCGGACACAAAGAGCCTGTGGAGCACAGTAAGAAAGATGGCCCTTTCTACATCAAACTCAAATTTCCGTTCACCTAAAAGCCGTTTTATGACCTTCTTGATGCCCAGTTCTTTCCAAAGCCGTTCAAAGATTAAGCTGGGACCTATCTTCTTGGACTGGACCGAGGGGTCGCTCTTGCCAGACAAAACCAGCAAAACCTTCTCACTATACTTGGCCAGGGATCGTACCAAAGTCTCAACGTCGCCCTTGGCATGAAGTCTATCCAGACGGCCAATGGTAGATATAACTCGTTGAACAACTTTTCGGCCTTCCCTGCGGTTTTCAACGATTTGCAGGTACTGGTACCGGCCTGACTTTTTTACTCGTGCAAACATGGAAGCCTCCTTGTTAGGACACTTCCTAAATACAGCCCGAATGCTTATATGTCAATACCAATACCGTCCTTCTGTGGCACTACATTTTAATCATTTTCAAAACTCGATCCTTTATTGACGCGGGTTTCCGGGCGTTAGCCCTCTACAACTGTAGAAGAAAAGTTAAGAGTCCAATCTCACCCCTTTGCCAAAGGGGGGTCGGGGGGGATTTTATCCAACTTCTCGAAATCCCCCTAAATCCCCCTTTTTAAAGGGGGACTTTCAATGGCCATATCTCTTAAGTTAATGTCATTGACTCGTTACTCTTAAGTTTTTCACCAAGGGTTTTTCGGGTTATACCCAATAGTTCAGCCGCTTTGGTCTTGTGATTGTGCGTACGTTTCAAGGCTAGACCGATCATAAACCTCTCTACATCCCCCAAGTTCAGATCACATAACTTCTCATGCTCTTCCGTACCAAATGGAAGGTGTTTAGTGGTGATCATATTGTCATGGCAGGTTATAACAGCCCTCTCTATGACATTTATCAGTTCCCTGACATTGCCCGGCCAATCGTACTCCCTAAGGGATAACATGGCATTAGTAGAAATATCGTCTATCGGTCGGCAATACGCCTCGCTGAATCTCTTAAGATAATACTCGGCTATGAGAGGGACGTCTTCCTTTCTGTTCCTCAAGGGTGGTATTTCAATAGTATAGATGTTTAAGCGATAAAAAAGATCCTCACGAAAGCGACCGCTGGCAACATCTGCTTCCAGGTTGCGGTTAGTGGCCACAATGAGGCGAAACTCTGAATATATGGGGGAGGTTCCTCCCACGCGCATAAAGGTCTTGGTCTCGACTACCCTGAGGAGTTTGGACTGGAAAAAGGGTGGAGCCTCGCCAATTTCATCCAAGAAAAGAATCCCCTCATGAACGACATCGAAAAGACCTATCTTTCGCTCTACCGCACCGGTAAAGGCCCCTTTTTCATGGCCGAACAACTCACTCTCCAAGACCCCGGCGGCAAATTCATTGCAGTTAACCGCAAAGAACGACTTGTCTCTCCTGTCGCCTAGGTTATGGATGGCCCGGGCAACCAACTCCTTTCCTGTACCAGTCTCCCCGCAGACAAGCACAGTAACGGGGAGGCCGGCCACCTCCTCTATGGATCTAACTACTTTCTTGATTCCTTCTGATTGTCCTATGATGGTTACCGGCATTTTTACCTGGAGGGACCTTTCTTTGCGAAGTGAGGTGAGTTCTTTCAGCATCTCCCTCTTGGCCAATGCCTCCCGGATGGTTGCCCAGAGCAGATCTAATTTATCATTGATCGGCTTTTCGAAATAATGGAAGGCCCCGTGTTTGACCGCCCGAATAGCCTCTTCCGTAGAACCGAAGGCAGTAATCAGGATAACTGGAATGTCAGGATACATATCCTGAACTCTGCCAAAAAGCTCGGTCCCGGTCATATCAGGCATCTGTACATCTGAGATAATCAAATCCGCGGGCTCCCCGTTCAGGGCCTCGACCGCCTTATTGGCCGATGTAAGAGGAACAATCTCAAAGCTATTGGACTCGGGGAGAGAAAGAAAAAGTTCCAGAAATGCCTCATTATCGTCAACCAACAGAATCCTGGGTTTATTCATAACGCTCGGATTAATACTAAATTCATTTAAAAATGTCCATATCTTGTATGAAAACAGGGCTTTTTTTCTCTTACGTGTAAAAATGTTACACTAAATAACCCTGAAATTTTCGATATTGTAACATTTTGTTACAGTGCAAGAGCAGAGTCGTTTCTGCCTCGAAAATTTAGTGTGCATTACAGGTAGTTAGGACCCATCTTGAGAAACGCTTTTTTGGCATTATGATTGCTATAAAAATAAAGGCCGTTCAAGAAATTCCCCCAGTTGCCACATTAGAAAAGGGGGGAGATTTTGGGGCTAAGTTAATGACTTTGAATGAAACGAACATTACCCCTTTTAAACGAAGCGCATGAACTGTCATCTATTTTCATAACGACTAGAAAGACAGCACAGAGAAGGAAATCGAGCAAGAAAAAACAGTCGAACGATGATTGAAGAAACAATGTTAGATTCTGTAAATCAACAATCATCAATCATCAATCGACGGTGGACAATCCCTGGCCCAGACCTGCATTACCAGCTTCACTGCATTGGGCTTCACTTATAAAGTATTGCGGCGAAAGAAGCCTATTTCATGTAAGTCGCGCCAGGGCGGGCAACAATCGACAATCAACAATCTTCAATCGTCAATCAACAATCCATAAGGGGAGAAATATGAACGGAAAAAATAGAATCCTGGTCGTGGACGACAATATAGAGTTCTGCACGAACATTACAGACATCCTAGAATTGAAAGGCTACGAGGTAATGGCTGTCCACGACGGGTTCAAAGCCCTTGAAGCGGTCAAGGACAACAGTTTTGGCGTTGTTTTGATGGATATAATGATGCCTATGATGGATGGCGTTGAGACCCTCAAGAAACTCAGGGAGATAGCGCCCGAAGTTCGGGTGATTATGGTAACGGCTTACGCGGTTGAAGATCTTGTCAAGAAGGCCCTACGGGAGGAAGCATTTGGCGCCTTCTACAAGCCTATCGACTTTGAAAAGCTTTTTTCGTCCATCGAATTGGCTCATCCGGACGGCGCATTGATCATGGTGGTTGATGATGACGAGCAAATATGTGCCAACTTGTTCGATGTGCTGAGTGAGAAGGGATACCGTATGAGAGTTGCCAGTGATGGCAGAAGCGCGCTACAGGCGGCCACAGAAAACAAATTTGACATCGTCCTACTGGACATGAAGCTGCCAAACATGAACGGTCTGGAAACCTATCTGGCCATCCGAGATATTCAGCCCAGTGTAGTGACGATTCTCATTACAGGCTATGTAGCCGAGACGACAGACTCGGTGCAACAGGCGTTGGAAAGGGGCGCCTATGAGTGTTTGGAAAAGCCTTTAGATATGGATCATCTGTTTGAGGTTATTAAGAAAGTTGAGGAATCAAGATCCAGAGGCATTGTCAGGTAACCGGGTAAGAACACAAGCAACTGACCCGGACAAGCCCTTTAATGGGTGCCCCCCCACCCCCACCACTTTGGAAAGCGGCCGAGGATGCTTTTGCAAGAATAGACAGGTGGAAGAAACAGCAAGTTCAATAAAATGTTTCAGACAAGTCAAGCGCGATAGTTGTTTTTTGACTCTTTCATCTTATACAACTATGGGCTGCCCAAGTGACGCTCCATAGCATCTATTATCTGCAATAATTGAAGTGTTTAGAAAAGCTATAATATGTATATAAGATCGCAACTTTATCACAATATCTGATGAAGATGAAACCATTCTAGGTTTGACTCACAGGGAGACATCAACTAAGTAACAGGTCTCCGTTTCTTACGTTCTTACATAAGGAGGTTTTATCATGAGTTACGCTGTAATGTTTATTATCGTGTGCATTTTGGTAATGGTTCTGGCATTAGAAATCCAGGTCAGCAAAATCACAAAAAAGCTTGATGCACTCCTAGAACGGAAGCACTAGACTATAAGTGCTTGCGCACGAAAGTATTACCATCCATAGCCCACTCGGCAGGACGGGGTTTGCTTGGTTTCGGGGGTTTTTTGTCCTGACTTCTCTGGTACAGGTGCCGAAAGTCTGATTATTATCCGCTGCCCCAAATATGACGGTCTCGTAAAAAGTCGAAAAACACCTCTTTCTGTCATTCCGGACTTCGGCGAGCTCAGTCGAGTCGCGAAAGTCGGAATCCAGTGAAATCAACATGTTCTGGATGCCGGATCAAGTCCGGCATGACGAATCATGACTTTTTACGAGCGCATCAATATTGATAAGAAACATTTCTCAATAGAAAATCGACAATCGTCAAAATTGTTGGATTCGTAAAAAGTCGAAAAACACCTCTTTCTGTCATTCCGGCGAAAGCCGGAATCCAGTTTTTTCAATTGGTTACATAGTTTCTGGACTCCGGTTTTCACCGGAGTGACGACATTTTACGAAACCGTCAAAAATTATATTACAAATATGATATCATCTGGGAATATTTTAATTGAAACCTTTACAACAAGTCTTGTG
>DAOUTV010000202.1 GCA_030668505.1 Desulfobacterales bacterium
AAGACTACCGGCTACGGTCATAATGCCAATGCTCAGCAAAATAATAGCATTCTGCTTGGTCATTGATGTATATCTAGCCTCCCCATCGTTGAGGAAAGCAGACTAGTATCGCCCTATATGTCCCTGCGACATAATAGCGGCAGCAGCATTGTCCGCTATTTGTGCCGGACAC
The DNA here is from genome assembly GCA_030668505.1 of Desulfobacterales bacterium. GTDB lineage: Bacteria > Desulfobacterota > Desulfobacteria > Desulfobacterales. The sequence goes on from DAOUTV010000202.1 coordinate 173, forward strand.
GTACACTTGTTGCACCGTATCAGAACTCTTTACCTATCGCTATTCAGCATCTCCGTCATCAATGTCAACGGAAAAGGCGCTTAGTACCGCCTCAATCGGATTGGCGATTGTCAGGCGGCTGCTTCCAGCAAAAAGCAACCCGACAGGTTGCTTCTCGGGATCTGTAACAATCAACGATCCTGAGTCCCCTCCAGCGCTAAAACGGCCTTTAGTTGGCGTGATCAAGATCTGATCAACAAAACGCGCCACATCGTTCACGCCATCACCATCAACGTCACCATAATAGACTTTTACCGTGGCCTCGATCCCGCTGACTTTTCCTTTGGTAAGCCCAGTTGTCCGGCCGTATTTCTGTACCGGTAGCCCCAGAATATCCAGAGTATCCTCGACGGTGCTTGAGCTTGGTATACCATACCCGTCGGACGGAGTGTCCGTGCCAAGATCGTTGGTCGAAGTAAGGGCGATGGCCGCATCGATCGTGTTATCGCCACCGTCAAAGTCAATTGGCACAAAATCATAGAGAGTGCCGATAGCATCATTCGGTAATGCACCGCCATCATACGCGCCTGGCTGCAAAACGTTATCTCCCTCATCGGCGTTGTTGCAATTGGCGTACACATGGTTGTTGCTTAGGGCATAAACATAAGTACCATCGGTAACCCTGCACCCAATGGTTCCCGCAGTGATATCCGGGTGGCCGGTTGAGACCCCGATCGGGACAGGTCGCTCGAATCGAGCAGTGGGATCGACCTCTTCTTCTTTTTTCTCCTGGCCAGGGGGACTCTCTGGCTTGCCCAGTGCGTAGAATTTCCCTGTAACTACCACCTGCACCGGGATATCATCCAGTTTCCCGGGGATGCCGGCAACGTCCCATCGGGCCACAAAAACTTTGACTGCCGGCCGGTTATTCTGGTTGAACCCGACGGCCGTGCCTTCCACGCCCTTGATTTCCAGAAGCTGGTCGGTGTGCCTCTCCTGGACTTCTCTGACACGTTCAAAGGCCTCATGGCTAAGCCCCTGGGCTGATAACACGCCCGAAATAGCCAGGACTCCGAAAATAGCAACAGCGACTAACAGTACCTTAGAAAAAATTCGCTTTGACATGATCTTACCCCCTTCAACTATGAGGTTGAATGAATGACCCCGCCGCAAGCGGGCGGGGTATCACAAGGAAATGCCATTTATACCCCATCACCCCTGGCCCAGACCGGGATTATAGACTCAGTAGATTAAGTTACGGACGTCGCGCCAGGGGAGAGGGAATTGTTTTTAAGACTATTTTGCATCTTAACAAAAACTCATGAATTAGTCAAAAAACAACAATTCATTCTTTGTGGCATAGCCCCACTGGCGCATATACAGCCAATTCCGGAATGCCAATCACATGTATTTCGCCCCAAAGGGCGTTCGCTTTTGGAAAGCTTCCCTTATCAAAACTATTGAAGCCCCCTGCAGCTTACTGCATAAAATCTTCGACACCCTACCCCTCTCCCGCGAGTCATCGATCCTGAGGCCTCAAACCCAAAGGGAGAGGGGAAATGGGACTTTTAGAGTGGACCAGCAGACCCCAGGAATACGGTGAGCCGGGATTTGGTTTCAGCGGCAAATGCAAAGGTGGCCTGTTGTATTTTATTATAATATCACCTTGTTAATCCGTGTACAAACAGGTTTTGCGAGCTAACGACTTCTTGTTTTACGAAATAACTGTAATGTGGCGACATTGTCGATGCCCTTCCGCTTGCACAGTCTACAGTCTCGCAGCACCTGAAGGTGTTAAAAGAAACAGGCTGGGTACAGGGCGAGATCGATGGGCCACGTGTCTGCTACTGCATTGTTGAGGGTGTTATGGACTATTACCTGGCACTCATGAAGCGGTCTCTTTAAGAAGCATGAACCAACCGCATGGGAACAAAAGCTCTAGAGGAGAAAAGAATGTTTAAGGTTTCACAAAAGGCAAGAGAAATGATAAAGGAATTTCTTACAAGTTATTTTTGCGCAAGCCCTAAAGAAAGGCGACGCTGTTCTGAAGCTCGGAGATGACAATGGAATTCCGGTGTGCTCAGGTTGGAGGATGTAGCTTATGTATTTTCCGACTTCAGGGGTCGAGGTTTTTCCGCTAGTCCCATTCCTTGTTGCCTTTGCAGTCTCCTTTTTCACTTCGATGGGTGGTGTTTCAGGAGCTTTTTTACTACTTCCTTTTCAAGTCAGCGTACTTGGATTTACCAGTCCCTCGGTTAGTCCAACAAATCTGGTTTACAACATTGTTGCTATCCCAAGCGGCGTATACAGGTATATCAAAGAAGGAAGGCTGGCATGGCCGCTTGCTTGGGTCATTATTGTAGGCACACTCCCAGGGGTATTCATTGGAGCCATTTTCAGGATAAGGTATCTGCCGGACCCGAAAAACTTTAAATTCTTTGTGGGGTGCGTGCTCCTTTATATCGGTACTAGGCTCCTCTATGATCTTACAGAAAGGGCAAGCGCAAAGAAGACCAAAACCAAGGAGCTTGAAGAGAGATTCAAGGCAAGATCCTCAATGATCAGGAAAGGTCTTGAATCAGGTGTCGCCCACGATGCAGTTATTAGAACCGCCCACTTTTCATTTACCAAGTATAGCTATGAGTTCTATGGGGAAACCTTCTCTTTCAACCCTATAATCCTTTTCATGCTGACGTTTGTTGTTGGGATTATAGGGGGAACTTATGGTATAGGCGGCGGGTCAATCATTGCTCCATTCCTGATAGCTATTTTCGATCTTCCGGTTTACACCATTGCAGGCGCTGCATTGCTAGGAACATTCTTGACCTCAATTGCAGGCGTGGCTTTCTACACCTTAATAGCCCCCTTTTACGCTCACACCGGACTATCAATCGCCCCTGACTGGATGCTGGGGGCCCTTTTTGGTGCGGGTGGTTTCTTAGGCATGTATTCTGGGGCAAGGGTGCAGAAGTATATGCCCGCCAAAACAATAAAGTTGATACTTGGTCTTGTTATCGTGTCTCTTTCCGTAAGATACATTATCAACATTTTCTGACGACTCTATCGTGAAACCATTCAAACTCCCTGCAGTCCCGATAAAATCGGAACAGGGAATCTTTGACTGTTCTGTAAAGATCTCTTCTCAATTCTCTTCGCTTTCTCCCAATCCAAGTATTCCTTTGAATTAAATGCCATGTTATAATCAAAGTCATTAACTTAAGCTCAAAATCTCCCCCCTTTTCTAAAGGGGGGTGGGGGGGGGATTTCTTTGAAGAGTTTGAAAATCCCCCTAAATCCCCCTTTTTTAAAGGGGGACCTTAAAGGAACGGTTCTTAAGTTAATGACATTGATGTTATAATAGCAAAACACCAACTCACCAGGAGAGCTACCTGTAGAACATGAGACTTGGGATCATAGGTCTTCCGGGATCAGGCAAATCGACCATCTTCCAGGCATTGACCCGGAGTAAGCCTGAACAGCAAGCCCACAAAGGGCATCGCATTGCTACGGTGCGGGTGCCGGACTCAAGGGTCGACACCCTGAACAGGCTCTTTAGACCTGAGAAGACCGTCTATGCACGGGTCGAATACTTACTTCCATATGGCACAAAGGCTTATAGCCCGGATGGGCAGAGTGATGAGAGCTTTTGGAATGAAGTTCGCCCCTGTGATGCCCTGATCCACGTGGTGCGAAATTTTCATCAACAAGGCGGCGAGGCGCCACACGCGCGAGACGATTTCATCAAGCTTGAAACTGACATGATCTTTGCCGATCTTGTTGTGGTTGAAAAGAGGATCGAGCGTATAGATCTTGACAAAAAGCGCGGCAAGGAAATAAGCGCCGAGGAGCGCAAGCTGCTCGAAGCCTGCCTCCGGATGCTTGAAGCCCAGAGGCCACTGAGGGATGATCCTGAACTGGCTACTGCTCACCTGTTAAAGGGGTATACCCTGCTTTCAGCCAAACCGGTCCTTGTCCTTTTCAATAACGACGATGAAGACGAAATCCCACCGCCATGGGAGGAACCACCTGAACTTTGTAATCCGTTAGTGGTCCGGGGCAAGCTGGAAATGGAGCTCGCAGAGTTATCTCCTGAAGAAGCCGCAGAGTTTTTGACCGCATATCAAATCAAGAGCTCTGCCACTGACAGGGTGATTCAGCATTCCCGCAGCGTCCTCGGCCTGATTTCATTTTTCACGGTAGTCCACAAAGAGGTGCGCTCCTGGATGGTCCCTCAGGGAACTACGGCCTTAGATGCTGCCGAGGTAATTCACTCAGACATGAAAAGGGGTTTTATCCGTGCAGAGGTGCTCGCCTATGATGACCTGATGGCCGCAGCCACTTACCCGCAAGCCAAGAAAGATGGCAAGGTTCGCCTTGAGGGAAAGACCTACATAGTTCAAGACGGAGACATTATAAATTTTCACTTCAATGTTTGATGGTCTCGTAAAAAGTCGTCACTCCGGTGAAAGTGAAACAGCTCATAGCTCAAAGCTCAAAGGGGTTGCCATGAGCTATCAGCTATCAGCAA
>DAOUTV010000046.1 GCA_030668505.1 Desulfobacterales bacterium
TAGACTGATAAGCTTGGTGGGTCTTTTTGTCCTGATGTTTCTGGCGTGGATGGCTTCAAGGGACAGGAAAAACATCAATGTCAGATTGATACTCACCGGTCTCCTGTTTCAATTTGTGTTCGCGTTTATTGTCTTTAAGCTCTCGGCAGGCGTAGTCATCTTCTCTCTGTTAAACGATGCAGTATTAAGGGTGATCTCTTTTGCCAAAGAGGGCATTTACTTTGTTTTTGGACCACTATCAATATCACCCGGGGAAATCGGCCCCATGGGAGAAACCTCACCTGGCTTCATCCTTGCCTTCCAAGTGCTCCCTTCGATCATATTTTTTTCAGCACTTGTTTCTCTTCTCTATCATCTGAATATCATTCCGGCCATCATCAAGGTCTTTGCCGGAATATTTACCTACTTAATGAAAATCAGCGGGGCAGAGGCATTGTGCGCTTCGAGCAACATGTTTGTAGGGATAGAATCCGCCGTGACCATAAGACCCTATATCCGGGAGATGACCAGATCAGAACTCTGCACGGTCCTTACAGCAGGCATGGGGACCATAGCTTCCACGGTGCTCGCTCTGTATGTGGGATTCTTACACAGGGAATTTCCATCCATAGCCGGCCATTTGCTATCGGCATCCGTCATCAGCGCACCGGCTGCCATTATCATGTCAAAGCTGGTTGTACCTGAAATCGAAAGACCAACGACCTTGGGTATGAGCGTTCAGGTAGAAAAAGATCGCCGTTCCAGCACCTGGATAGAATCGATCATTATGGGGGCCAACGATGGCGTGAAACTTTGTGTTGGGATAATCACCCTGCTGTTGGCATTCCTGGGGTTGCTCTCCATGTTCAACTGGTTCTTGGGTTTTGTAGGGGCTAAGCTTTTCGGAATCGGTCTTTCCCTTCAACTGATCCTGAAATACCTTTACTATCCGATCACGCTTCTCATGGGGGTGCCGTTTCAAGACGTGGAACACATCGCCACCCTTTTAGGGGAAAGAACAATCGTGACCGAGGTCGTTTCCTACCAGCACCTGCACCAGTTGATCAAAGATGGGATTGTTACGGACACGAGGAGCATTACGATTGCCTCCTATGCCCTTTGCGGGTTCGCACACATTGCTTCTCTGGCCATCTTTGTGGGGGGATTTTCGGCCCTAGCGCCGAGCCGGGCAAAAGATCTCGCCCAGTTGGGTTTCCGGGCCCTTTACGCCGCCACACTGGCGTGCCTGATGACGGGCTGTGTGGCGGGTCTATTTGGATAGAAGCTTTTTCACTCTTCTTTCGTTTCCTCCGGCGTTTCCTCCGGTGCGCCGCCCACAACTGTGTCCGATGTTACAACGTGGCCATCCTTACTGTCGACCGACGGCTTGCCTGAAACAGCGGTTAGGATCTGACTGCTGACCGGGGGGCATCCTGGAATGAAGATTCCCTGGCCGCGATGCGCTGCCGTGCAATTGCCGACGCAGAGTGTGCCCTTCGGCACTTCCTCGTGGCCCTTTCCGATAGCAATACGTGCACCGGTATCAGAAGGAAAGTAGTCCAAAAGGCGATTTCCGTAATGCCTCAAGAACAGAAACAGAGTCGACTGGCACGCGCTACATGAGTTGCTGTCAAGAATATTTATATTCGGGAACTCGAGCGACAGATTTTCCGGCGGGGGAGCAAACGCAGAGCCCAAGTCTTGCCAGCTGTCGGGAGTGATTGCCATACGGTCAAGGTCGATCACTCCGTAACCGCGCGCTGCGCCAATACGCAAATGCGGAATGTCTTCCGCCTGCGTACCCATCAGACTGCACGCTACTGCGTCTGCCGCAAAGGCATCTGCGCTCACAACGATTACACCGAGACGCTTGGCTTGCCCAGCGCTAGGCCCCAGCCCTTCCATGCCCACAGTGCCGTCAATGATAGAAAAATGCGGGCGGAGCACCGCGGACATATCGGAGATAGCTATGTCGATTGGTTTTTCATCGCGTCCCTTGACCGGCGGCAACATATGCAGTTCTACTTTGCTACGCCGCCACAGACAGCCTTTCATGTTTTTAACAGACAGTGTAACTCCCGTGTGCATGTGCATCTTCATGACCGGCACTGAGACGACAAGATCGTATTCAAGCACTTCAGGGCAAACCTTGAGAAAATCGATCGCAAGACCATCGGGGACCGGCACCTTGACGAAGCGGCGGGCATCCATATCGATCATTGGACAATTGCGCTTTCGTGCTATGGAGGTGATACCGCTGGCATCAAAGGCTTCCTGCGTCCTTACGCCCACTATGGGGCTTTCGCCAACAGCAACATCTGCCCCGGCTTTGCTGAACGCATCAATTGCCGCTGCGAGCACCTGCGGGTCTGTGGTGATGCCTGCTCCGGGAGGAGCAACCCGACCCGCATTAGGCTTGAGCAGTACTCGTTTCCCACGGGCAGGTAAAAGATCCACCTGCGCCAGTGCAGCGCACGTGTTTGCATAGGGGCCGTCCCCGCCTGCAACATAAACTGACGGGCGGTTTGGTGAGTGCAGAAATGGGCTGTCAGTCCGTCTCATCGATGTAATCGATTAAACCTGTTTGAGTGAAAAGAGCCGTCATCGTAGTCCCCCTATCAGCACGTCTAAACGGGCGACCAAAAGCTTTTGGTGTGCGACTCGACTGTCTTCGACCCGGCCTTCGGTCTGAGCTCATGTCGAAGGCAGGGTCGAAGACAGGCCGAATGTAACCCAGGCCACTAAATCGCAAAAACTCGGGCTAACGCCCTCAAACAGTTTGCGATTTTGGCGTTCCGCTCTTCATGAATCTTTTTCCAAAATTGCTCAATGTCGTTCGCAAAACGGGCCTTTTTCAGACACGTAAAGTGTTACTATTAATATAAGTACTATTCAAAGGCAAGGGCGGAACTTAGGAAGAGCCGCCAGCTCCAACACAATAGCCGGATAGTGAGACCACAATCTGAATGAGACCGCCTTTGTCTTTACAGAGTGCAAACGGTTATTTCTTTAGAGGAATGCCTGCTCAAATAAACCCGGTCTGTTGCAAAAAGATGCTTTGGATGACGAAGGGCTTGGGCGGGAAAGCCTTTTTGTGCACCGAGACCGAACAATTTCGGTAAGCATGGGAAGCCAAAAATTTTATTGACGCTAATGATAATAATCGGTAATCTAAAACATACTTTTGAAAAGTAACCTTTTTGTTCGTTCGCAATAATGATAGTCTCGTAAAAAACTCAATTTTTCTCACTCCGTGAGCATTTTGGGCGCATCCAATATGTTCAGTTAAAATGCTAAAGCTCGGGCTAACGCCCTCAAACAGTAGGCATTCCTTCACGCTGAACATATTGAGTGCTTTTTTCCCAAAATGCTCGCTGTCCTTTGCAAAAGGCTTTTTACGGAACCGTCAGTTATAGTGGTGGTGGATTCGGTTTGACATAGAAATACCGGAGTCAATAATGGGTGGGCATGAAGAACAACAAAGAAATAACGAAAAAATCGCACTAGTTATTGGTGGTAGCCGTGGCATAGGGCGAGCCATCGCACTGCGTCTTGCCCAATCCGGATTCAATATATGGTTAACCTATCGGGGCAATCATGCCGCGGCTGAGATGGTCAAGGAAGAGATAGAAGAGACAGGCGGGTCCTGCGAAACCCTTTCTTTTGATATCTCTGATTATCAGGAAACTGAGGCTGCATTGGGGGAAAAGGCGGAGGCCCGTGCCCCGGATGTGGTGGTATATAATGCCGGTATTACCCGGGATAACCTTCTAGTGTGGATGACAAGAGAAGAATGGGATGAGGTTCTTTCGACCAATCTTGACGGATTTTATAATGTAATGCACACATTAATGTTCCCTATGCTGCGCGCAAAAAGGGGACGCATTGTTGTCGTGTCTTCGACTTCCGGTCAAATCGGCCAGGCAGGTCAGGTAAATTATTCTGCTTCAAAAGCAGGGTTGATCGGTGCTGTTAAAGCATTGGCCAGGGAGGTAGGCAAGAAAAATATTTTCGTCAATGTTGTCGCTCCCGGGGTGATTGAAACAGACTTGACCAAGGGGCTTCCAAAAGATCAAATCCTTCCACTTATCCCATTACAGAGGTTCGGAAGTCCCGATGAAGTTGCATCAGTAGTGAATTTCCTGTGCAGTGAAGAACATATGTATATTCATGGCCAGGTTATCGGTATTAACGGTGGGCTGGCCATCTGAAACCCGACATCTTCGCCGTGCAATAGCTGTCCCCAAGTTGAGCGATTCTCAATCCCCATTTATCCTCCTCTGATTATGCACATCTCCCTTCCCATGGCGGAAGGGATTGGGGGACGGAGTCGTAAGTAGTAAGAATTGAAGAAATTTTTTTAGTAGATGAAGAAGTATGACAACATAGTTGTGGGAAGCGGCATCAGCGGCATGACGCTTGCGCTTTTGCTTGGTATGAATGGGCGTTCCGTGCTGGTGCTTGAAAAGAATCCGCGGATCGGCGGGTCGTTAGCCCGGTTTTACAGAGAAGGGATCCCTTTTGATACGGGTTTCCATTTTACAGGCGGGTTTTGCAAGAACGGGATTCTTCACGATATGCTGACGGTTCTCGGTATTCACGACCGGATAGAACCGATCTATTTATCGCATGAAAAAAATAACCGACTTATTTTTGAAGCCGAACAGACTGCATACGATATGCCAACCGGTTATCAGGAGACGATCGCAAAGTATAAGGAATACTTCCCCGGCGAGGAGCGGGCTATAGACCGGTACTTTGAGATGGTCAAAGACGTTTGTTCCCGGACGGTTAGCATGGATTTGCGTAAAATCTCCCTCTCTCCGAATGTCATTGATGAAGATTTTATCAGCCTTGACGATGTGTTGAAGGGCTTGACCGGCAATCATACGTTGAGAGCACTCCTGGCCGCATACAGCATGTGCTACGGTGTTAAGCCTGCGGAGATTTCCTTTGCCAATCACAGTAGGGTATGCTTCAGTCTTTATCAATCTGTAGCCCGTGTGAAAGATGGGGGGGATGCATTTATCAAGGCGTTCCGGGAACGGTTTGCGGAACTTGATGTTGACATTTTATGCGGCAGCCACATTACCGAGTGTGTTGATATACGGAGTAACCGTGTAGGCGGATTTGCGTTGAACACCGGCGAACAAATTTCCTGTCACGACTGCATTTTTACGATACACCCTAAGGGAATATTGAAAGCCTTGCCGCAAGAACACTTGAGCAAGGCCTTTGTTGAGCGGGTAAATGCATTTGAACCGTCTGCTGGTTTTTTTTCGGTGTTCGGCGTTGTTGAACCCGATGACCCGGCAGATGATTTTAATCCGTCAATCCTTTCACTTTTTCCCACAACTGACGTCAACCGGATGCTTGATCCCGGGACCACCGGTGCAAAGGCGTTAGTGATCATGAAAAACCGTGAAGTGGCAAATGGAAAATCGTATCGCGTGATGAATGCCTCTGAGCTGTCTTTTCCCAAACACGTGGCCGCATGGAAGGACTCAAAGGTGGGGAATCGCCCTCCCGGATACATGGAATATAAACAAGAGCGTGTTGATAGCATCAGGAGGCGCATTATAAGGAGTTACCCGGAGTATAGCGACACCTTCAGAGTTGTTGAAGCAGCATCCGTACTAACCTTCAGGGATTATTTGCATTCTCCAGAGGGTTCGGCGTACGGCGTGAAACAGAAAATAGGTCAGTTTAATCTTTTCGGAAAGCTCCCCCTGCGCAACGTGTATGCCGCCGGCCAGAGCGCTATGTTGCCGGGAGTAGTCGGGGCGATGATGTCCTCGTTTATAGTGGGGCGCAGTATTGTGGGTAAAGAAGCGTATCGTCGTTTTATTGAACAGAGGTTGTGCAATTGAAAAGGGTCGTTATCACAGGTGTAGGTGCTGTTTCTCCTCTGGGCAACGATGTGCCCTCGCTTATTGAAGGAATTGAGCAGGGGAAAAGCGCTGTGCAATATATGGAAGGATGGGAGCAGTATACCGGTTTGCGCAGCCTTGTGGGCGCACCGGCAGAGCTGAAAGATGAAAAGTCGATACCGCGTAAAAGCAGGCGGTCAATGGGAAGAATGAGCTTTTTTGCCGTTCAGGCAACACAGCAGGCCATAGCGGATGCCGGCTTAGAACAGAAAGAGCTTTCTTCAGGTCGGGTCGGATGCGTTATCGGTTCAACTATGGGTGGTGCCGAAAGTCTCAATGATGCCTTTGAAACCATGCTGCCCGAAAAAGATCTGTCGCAGTTAACCTCGATGAGGTTTTTCCAGTGTGTTTCCCATACAGCGGCAATGAATGTGTCGCAGTACCTGGGCTTGACAGGTTACGTGATGGCGACTTCAGCAGCCTGCGCGTCTGCATCACAGGCCCTTGGCGCCGGGTATGATATAATCCGTTTGGGCAAACAGGATGTGGTGTTGTGTGGTGGCGCAGAGGAACTTCATCCTACGGTCACCGGGTCTTTTGATGTCCTTTTTGCAACGTCAGTAAACTATAATGATATACCCCACAGGACTCCCCGGCCTTTTGACAGGGAGCGGGACGGGCTGGTATGCGGTGAGGGGAGCGGGATCCTTGTTCTGGAGGAATACGAACACGCATTGATGCGAAAGGCAAAAATATATGCTGAAATAGTCGGCTACCATACCTGTGGGAGCGGAGCTCATGTGAGCCAGTCCAATAAGGATGCCATGGTCTTTTGTCTCAGAGAAGCCCTGGCCAGTGCCCATATCTCCCCAGGCGAGGTGGACTATATCAATGCCCATGCGACTGCAACCATGCAAGGGGACAAGGAAGAGGCCGAAGCGATCAGGGATATTTTCGGTGATGAAGTGCCGGTAAGCGGCCTGAAAGGATATATCGGGCATACCCTGGGCGCGTCAGGATCATTGGAATTGATCGTTTCACTGGCTATGATGGAGAAAGGACTTGTGTATCCGACACTGAACCTAAAGACAGTGAGCCCGGATTGCGAGGGGATACATCACGTGATGCATCCGTTAGCGTGGGATATTAGGGTCATGGTCAAGAATTGTTTTGCCTTTGGCGGGATTAATGCGGCCTTGGTCTGCAAGAAGGTCAATCATCAGTAAGGGCGAGCCCTTCGACAGGAAGGATATGGTATGACCACCGAGCAAGAGGTTATTACTTTGACGAATCAGGTGTTTGAAGAGTCCTTTGAGATAGAAAAAGAAAAACTTCAGCCGCAGATGAACATTTTCGAGGACCTGGGGCTCGACAGCTTAGACGTTGTTGACCTGGTGGTCGCTCTACAAAAGAAGTTCGGTGTGAAGATACGGGACGATGAACGGGTCAGGAGTATCCGGACACTGGGGGATATTTACCAGTTTATTCTTAGTCTAAAAACCGAATGGAAATCTTAAAACTGATATATCTGAATACAATGTTTTATGTGTCGTTCTTTCTGTTCTCTGCGGTCGGTATTCCCCTGCTTTCCCTGTTGGTCGCGTTCTTGTCGTTGTTTATGTCTCACCGCAGGACCATGAAACGGTTTCGCCGTGCGATCAACTGGTACGGAACGGTGATTATCCGAGTGCTTCCGTTCCCATTAGTAAGGATTCGCTATAAAGACTTTGCAAAGGATGACGAAAGAGGCCCGTACGTTTTTGTCTGTAATCATCAGTCGACTTCGGATCCGTTTCTTATGGCTTGTCTGCCCTACGAGTGCATCCAAGTGGTAAACATATGGCCTTTTCGGATACCTGTGTTGGGCAAGTTTGCAAAGTGGGCCGGCTACCTGAGTGTCAGAGAGATGCCATTTGGGGAATTCTCCCGCAAGACCGTTGAGTTGCTCGGACAGGGCGTTTCCGTGATTACGTTTCCTGAGGGTACCCGGTCCGGGGACAAACCCATAGGGCAGTTTCACGGTTCGATTTTCCGCGTAGCCTTGCAGGCCAAGTGTCCGATTGCACCGGTGTGCATTAACGGCAATAAGAAAATACCTCCCCGTGGCTCTCTTTTGTTAAGGCCGGGGACGATTAGGGTGCATAAACTGCCTGCGCTCCAGTGGGAAGAGTATAAGGACATGAAACCCTTTGAACTAAAAAACAGGGTTCGCGATATTATTGCTCGAGAACAGGCGGTGATGGATGTGAAGGCATGACGGAGCTATACCGTTACCGACAGATAGCTTTTTCCGCTCCTGATGCCATCAGGGAGGTTCAGGAAAACAGGTTGCGTGAACACCTCACTTACTGTCGTGAACATTCTCCTTACTACCGGAGAATCCTGAACAATTCCGGCGTGGACTTAGGGAGCATCACGCTCGACCAGTTGTCCGGACTACCGTTTACCGAGAAATCCGATATTGAACAGTATAATGACAATTTCTGTGCGGTCCCTCCGGCAAAGATTGTTGACATTGTGTTGTCATCAGGGACAACGGGCCGTCCGACCAGGTTGATGTACACCGATTATGACTTACAGCGCCTTGCCTATAACGAAGAGAAGTCCTTTGAGGGATGCGGGATAACGGAAGAGGATATTGTGCTGTTGACCTGCACGATGGACCGGTGTTTTGTTGCCGGGCTGGCGTATTTTCTGGGGATACGCAGCCTCGGTGCCGCAGCGATCCGGAATGGTCTAAACAGCCTGGAAAGCCACCGGGACATCATCGAACGGATGGACCCTACCGTTATTGTGGGAGTTCCGACGTTTTTAAAGAAATTAGGTCTCTACCTGCAGGAAATAGGGATAAATCCGGTCAAGACAGCCGTATCCAAGCTGGTGTGCATTGGCGAGCCGCTACGAGACAAAGATCTTGCGTTATTGGAAGTAGGAGATGATTTGCAGAACATATGGCAAGCGAAAACCTTTTCCACCTATGCCTCTTCGGAAATCGTGACGACATTCTGTGAATGCACTTCCCAACAAGGAGGGCACCTCCATCCTGATTTGGCCGTTGTAGAGATTGTTAACGAAAACGGTACAGTCCTTCCTCCCGGAACTATAGGAGAGGTTGTTGTGACACCAATGGCCGTGGAAGGAATGCCGCTGGTACGCTTTAGGACAGGCGACATTAGTTTCCTGATCAGTACGCCGTGTTCCTGCGGTCGGTTTTCTGCCCGGCTGGGGCCTATCTTGGGAAGAAAAAAACAGATGATGAAGATTCGAGGCACTACTATATATCCTCAGGCCGTATATTCCGTCCTGGAAGAATTGAACGCCGTAAGCGAATACTATATAATGGTAACCAGTGAAAGTGATCTGTCCGACTCCATGACCGTTTATGCGGCCGTGAATGACATGTCCTGTACTGCTGATACCATACAGGATAGACTTCAGGCGCGATTGAGGGTAAAACCGGCCGTGGTGATTAAAGATGAAGAAACCATCAAACAACAGGTATACACTCCAAAGTCGAGGAAACCTGTTCATTTCATAGACAGGAGATAAAAGAGATGGCGAGCTGCCCCATTCCGATTTCCAATTTTGAATTTGCCCAAGAAGAGATCGAAGAAGCAGTAAGAGACGGCAGGCTTCTTTCCATAGAAATTGAGTTCAGTAGGCGCTGTAATTTTCACTGTCCTTACTGTTATGTACCGCAGGACCCTGCTCTTGAAAACGAACTATCCAGAGAAGAAATTCGTGATGTTATCCTGCAGGCCAAGAACCTGGGCGCCAA
>DAOUTV010000091.1 GCA_030668505.1 Desulfobacterales bacterium
ATAAAGAGAAAGGGCACCCGAAAGAAGGTAAGCTTGATCTTACAGAAATTACCGAGCAAAGATTCGTCTCCGGCATATCATCAAACCGATAACGGCATTTAAAAATGGAAAAAGGCTACCTGGCGATCATCCTTCACGCTCATCTTCCCTATGTCAGACACCCTGAACACGAGGATTCGCTCGAAGAAAACTGGTTGTATGAAGCGATCACCGAGACCTATATCCCTCTACTTTTAGTATTCGAGGGCTTAGTGAAAGACGGCGTTGATTTTTGTCTGACACTGTCGATCTCCCCCACTCTTGCATCGATGCTCGTTGATCCCCTTTTGCAGTCCCGTTATTTGAATAGACTTGAGCGGCTAATAGAATTGGCAGAAAAAGAGATCAACCGAACCAAGTCGTCCCCCGAATTCAATGCCCTGGCTCATATGTACCACAAGCGGCACCTCCAGGTACGCGATGCATTCCTTAATCGTTATGACAGGAACTTGGTTCAGGCTTTCAAGCGTCTCCAGGAACAGGGAAAAGTGGAGATTATCGCCAGCGCCGCCACTCACGGTTACCTTCCGTTGCTTTCTGTCGATAAATCGGCAGTTGGGGCTCAAATTCAAGTTGGACTTGAGCATTACCAACAAGTCTTCGGTAGAAGGCCCAAGGGCTTTTGGTTGCCGGAATGCGGCTACTATTCCGGGGTCGACGAGTTACTTAGGGAACATGGCATTCGCTATACTATATTGGAGACTCACGGGATTACCCGAGCTAAGTCAAGGCCGAAATCCGGTGTCTATGCCCCGATCTATTGCCCATCAGGGGTCGCCGCTTTTGGACGCGATCCTGAATCGTCCAAGCAGGTCTGGAGTTCAACCGAAGGCTATCCTGGGGACTATGATTACCGAGAATTTTATCGTGACATCGCCTACGATCTCGATCTTGATTATATCAAACCCTATATTCATCGGGACGGCATTCGAGTGGATACCGGCTTCAAGTATTTCCGCATTACCGGCAAGAGCGATCATAAAGAAGTCTACGTTCCTGAACGGGCGGAGAAAAAAGCCGAACTACATGCTGGAAATTTTATGTTCAACAGAGAAAGGCAGATTGAATATCTGGATTCGACCATGGATCGCAAGCCGATCATAGTTGCGCCTTACGATGCGGAACTCTTCGGCCATTGGTGGTTTGAAGGTCCTATTTGGCTAAACTACTTGATCCGCAAGATCGCCAACGACCAACAAACGATCAGACTAACAACGCCTTCCGAATATCTGGAGGAGTACCCTATCAATCAGGCTTCAACACCTTCCACTTCCAGCTGGGGATACAACGGATTCCACGAAACATGGCTCAACAAGAGCAACGACTGGATCTGTCGCGACCTGCACCACGGGGCATCGTGTATGGAAAGGCTTGCAAAGAGTCATCCTCAGGCTGATGGCCTGACGCTGAGAGCGCTCAATCAGGCGGCCAGAGAGCTGTTGCTGGCACAGGCGAGTGATTGGGCCTTCATGATCAACACGGGCACGACAGCAGAATATGCAACCCTAAGAACGAAGACCCACCTTTTGAGACTAAACAGGCTGATGAATGAAATTGAAGCTTGCAGGATAGACGAAGAGTGGCTCTCAATGATTGAGAGCCGGGACAGTATCTTTCCCCAGATTGACTACCGCTCGTTTTGCTGAAAAGCTGAACTTAGACGCTTAGCGCCGCAACATCGACAAAGTTGTTGATGTGACATAATTGTTTTGTACTTATTGATTAATGGTGAGCTAAAGTTTGAAGTGTCTAAAGTGAGCTAAAGTTAATGTGCACGCCTTTTCAGCCGTCGTAGCCAAGGCTACTATGGCGAAGTCGGCCGGCGTGGTCAATCTTAAAAACAGGCTGCGCCAGAGGCGCACTCCTTAACTTTAGGCACTTAAGTTCACTTTAGGCATTTTAGGCACTTCTTTTTGGTTCCGGCTTGTCAGGGTTAGAGGCTTCGTGGACACTTACTGATAGTACACTGAGAGCACTTGATCACCGACCGTATCCCAGTTGAAAACCGTCTCAACGGCAATTCTCCCATTGTGTCCCATCCATCGAGCCCATTCGAAGTTTGTAAAGAGCGTCCCAATGCCCCAAGCGATAGATTCCGGGTGGGGGTGTATTTTCAGCCCGTTTACCTCATGCCATACATACTCATTAGGGCCACCGTTCTTTGTCGCCACCACGGACTTTCCCGCACTCCAGGCCTCAAGCACAACAATGCCGAAAGGTTCGTTGCGGCTAGGTACGCATACCACATCACAAGCCCGAAAAAGATCGACAAGTTCCCAGCCCGTCTTGAAACCCACAAACCGGGTTGCATGTGACACACCAAGATCGTGTGCTCGCCATTCAACATGAGGTCGCATCTCTCCGTCACCGACGAACACGAACTTACCGTGTGGGTGAAATCTTAGGATGTAAGGGATGGCCTCGACCAAAAGATCCGGGGCCTTTTGATAAACCATGCGACCACAAAAAAGGACCATAGGATCCATAGGATCAATCCCGTACCGCCCTTTGACTCCATCCGGGGAAAGCCAGCCATCGAAATGGTGGAGATTGACCCCGTTGTAGGCGACAGAAACCTTCCAGTCAGGGAGTTCATACATCCACATGATCTCATTTCGAAGGGCCTGAGACACCGCTATGACTCTATCTGCACAGTAAGTCCCTGCGCGCTCAATCTCGCGAATGATAGCAGAACGCCCACCGTAAAAATTGTTTCCACAACGACCATATTCGGTTGAGTGAATAGTGAGAATTCCTTTTCGCCCCCGCCCTTGTTTGATCCAGATCATGGCGTTGGCTGCCAGCCAGTCGTGAGCATGAACCACATCAAAGGGGCCAACGAAGTCTTCGGTCTGAAAAACATGGTGGACAAAAGACCGACACATGTCTTCGATTTCTACTAAGAAATCATAATTCAACTGAAAGGCGCAGCGGTGATAATGGACTCTGTCGATCAAGTCGTAGTGCGACTGCCCGTGTCCCATCCTGGTGAAGACATGCACTTCATGCCCTTTACGTTCAAGGGCTGCCGCCAGTTCTGTTACGTGAGCACCTACACCGCCGACAGTGATCGAATGAAGTGACTCCCAACTCAACATTGCTATACGCATTGCGGGCCTCCGTATAGCACAATGAATATTTTTTTGCCTGACACGTTGTTTAGATTGATATCCGAACCCTCGCCCATTCCTTAAAGCTCCCAAAGCGAAAGAACAGTGAAAGTGTATATTTCAGCAGCACACAGGGAAAAAACTTGAGGCTTGGCTCTCTTTTCTCAAGTCAAGATTTGCTTCAGGTCAGATGGCGCAGGAATCTTTTCAGAAGGTTGGAGTTATGTTGTTTGTTGATTTGCCACCAGGTTTATTTACGTACCCCGCCAATATACCTTATTGTTGAAAGTATAGTCAAACCATATTTTATAACCTTTTCCGCGCAACGAAAAATAATTTTCACGAAATGTCACCCCCCTAACCCGGAAAAACCGGAAATACGAAGCACGAAATCCTAAATCCGAAACAAATCCGAATATCAAATGTCCAAATGTTCGAAACTGTGGGTGCACCTTGCCTCTGCGTAGTCGCACTCAGAAAGCATTTCGCTGGCATCATAATGATAAAATTTCTTTTCGTTTTGAATTTTGCATTTTTGTCATTCGATATTGTTTCGGGTTTCGGATTTCGATATTCGGATTTATTTTCTGCCAGAAAAAACACGAATCATAGAACTTAGGAACTAAATTGCCCCTTTTGGGGATTCGAAAACATCTCAAAATTGGTCGAAATCGTGACGGGAAGCTTTGTAACCATGTAAAATAAAACGATATCGGCGGATCAGGAAACACCCTGACCGCTTATTGAAAAATCATAATGATATCAATTCCTTAGAATTTGATGCAGGTCTGTTTCATTTTTTACAATTTTTCGTTGACAGATGTGATATATTTTCGTCTAGAGTAGTCTAGTTACATTATATGGATTGAAGAAGGCTTTATCCATTTACCAAAAAGGGGGATGCAATGAAATTTCAGGAGATTCAAAAAACGGCCAAAGGGATGGGTATTAACACATACAGGATGAAAAAGACGGATATCATCCGCAGTATTCAAAGGAAAGAAAACAATACCGAATGCTACGGCACCGACAGGGTGGAAGATTGTAAAGAGGAAGGATGTTCCTGGAGAAGCGACTGTCTGGCCATAAATAATAGAAAAGTCAATCTGAAGTAATTCCTTCTATGAAAGCCATCTTCAAGTACAACATCCTTGCCAAGCTACCCGACAGATTGATGCCTCTGGAGAAGCTTGCCTACAATCTGTGGTTCTGCTGGCACCATGACATCGTCAACCTGTTCAGGCGCATTGATGGTGATCTGTGGGAGGCCTCGAAACAAAATCCGGTCTATATGCTGGGGGCTATCAGCCAAAAGCGCCTGGAGGAATTAGCAGAGGACGAAGGCTTTTTGGCCCAAATGGACCGCGTCTATAAGAGACTGGAAAGATATCTCGCTGTTCAGCCCTCCACTATCACTGAAGCCAACGATATTGAAAGATTTTGTATTGCCTATTTTTCGGCAGAATTCGGTTTTGCCGAGTGTTTGCCTATCTATTCCGGGGGCCTCGGTGTGCTGGCAGGGGACTACTTGAAGTCTGCCAGCGACTTGAACCTGCCCGCAGTGGGCGTTGGTCTCTTTTACCATGAAGGCTATTTTCAGCAATACCTTAATACCGACGGTTGGCAGCAGGAAGCCTATGCTGAAAACGATGTTTCCACCATGCCTGTCCAACTTATGAAGGATGAAAAAGGGCAATCTGTCATGGTGGAGGTCTCGATACACGGCGAAGCGGTCAAGATCCGGATATGGCGCCTGATGGTGGGACGTGTTCCCTTGTACCTGCTCGATACAAACGTGAAGGAAAACCCGCCTGAGCATCGCTACATTACCTCCAGGCTCTATGGAGGGGACTGGGACATGCGACTCAGGCAGGAGATTGTCCTGGGCATTGGCGGCGTTCGGGCACTCCAAGCACTGGGTATCAAGCCTACTGTATTCCATATGAATGAAGGACATTCTGCCTTTTCTGCCTTGGAACGAATTTGCATCCTCAGAAATGATCACGGCCTATCCTTTGATGCTGCAAGAGAGTTTGTAGTCGCCACCAACACCTTTACCACTCACACCCCTGTGCCAGCGGGAAACGACATGTTTTCCCCAGACCTTTTACACAAGTATTTTGAAGAATACGTTCACTCTCTGGGAATCGCGTTTAAGGTCTTTTTGGGGTTCGGCCGGCAAGAACCAATGAACGAGCAGGAACCGTTTTCTATGACAGTGCTGGCCCTGAGGCTCTCTGCCCATGCAAACGGGGTGAGCCGATTGCATGCCGGTATTGCACGCAACATGTGGCAAAGAATCTGGCCCAAGAATCCGGTGGAAGATCTTCCTATCTTGCCAATAACCAACGGGATTCACATCCCATCGTGGATCTCGAAGGACATGGCAGAACTCTTTGACCGATATCTGGGACCAAACTGGGTCGAAGACCCGGATAGCCAAAAAGTCTGGAAACGGGTTGAGCAGATCCCAAACTCAGAGCTGTGGAGAACCCATGAAAGGCGACGGGAGCGCTTGGTCGCCTTTGCAAGACGGAGGTTGCAGGCCCAGCTTAAGAGCTGTGGAGCCTCATCCCGAGAGCTTGCCGATGCCGCCCAAGTGCTCAACCCGGAAACCCTTACCATCGGATTTGGACGTCGCTTTGTGAAGTACAAACGGCCGACCTTACTCCTAGAAGATGAGGCCCGGCTCATCAAATTGTTGACCCACTCTGAACGACCCATACAGATCATTATGGCAGGCAAGGCCCATCCTGATGATACATCCGCCAAAGAGCTCATCAGGAGTATCATTCACTTTGCCAACAGAGAAGAAGTTCGCCATAGGTTTGTTTTCATCCAGGGTTACAACATCACGGTGGCACGCATGATGCTTCAAGGTTGCGACCTGTGGCTCAACACCCCAAGGAGACCACTGGAGGCCTGCGGTACCAGCGGCATGAAGGCTATTCCGAATGGTGTTTTGAACCTGAGCACCTTGGATGGGTGGTGGGAAGAAGGCTATGACCAGGGTTACGGATGGGCTATAGGCCGTGGCGAGACCTATGAGGATCATAACCTGCAAGACGAGGTAGAGAGTCGGGACATTTTCAATCTATTGGAAAGGGAGATTGTCCCGATGTTTTATGACCGGGGCCTGGATAATCTGCCCTACGGTTGGCTGGAAAAAATGAAGGCAGCCATGTCTTATCTTTGCCCGATTTTTAACAGCCACCGTATGGTCCAAGACTATACCGATCAATTCTATATAAGTGCCTCAAGGCGCGATAACGACCTTTCAAGGGAAGAGATGAAAGGCGCCAAAGATCTGGCCATGTGGCGACAGAAAATCATGACCAACTGGGATCAGGTTCTGATCAATCAGATCAACGTTCACGATGGCACCCCTGTACCGGTAGCCGGCCAACTCAGGATTGGGGCCGACATTTTTCTGAATGAACTCGATCCCCTAGATGTGGACGCGGAGATCTACTTCGGGCCGTTAAGCTTCAAGGATGAGTTCACGGAAAGAGATACAGTACAGATGAAAGCCGTGGATTCTGACGGCAACGGCAACCATCACTTTGAGGGTGAGATACCCTGCTCGCACACTGGCAAGTATGGGTTTACCATCAGGATCATGCCGAGTCGCCGGAAGATGGAAACGCCCTACAATACCGGGTTGGTAATTTGGGCCCATGAGCA
>DAOUTV010000049.1 GCA_030668505.1 Desulfobacterales bacterium
CATTAACTTTAGCTCATTTTAGGCACTTTAGCTCACTTTTTGCTGAACACAGCAACAATGTTCTGCCAGAAAAAACACAAATTTTAGAACTAAGGAACTAATACCTGGAGGGTTGTGCCTCCGCCCTTCCATATTGTAAATTTTAACAGGCATCTGGCCGCCGGCACCTGGTATTGAGCAATACAGTTTGGCCGACACCCGGTCGACTACTAACATTTGGTCATTATTCACATGTCTGAAACCTCGCGTATGACAAAGGCCGCCGGCGTCGTGGGAGCAGCTACCCTGTTAAGCCGTATTTTTGGACTGGTGCGGGATGTGGTGCTGGCTTGGCTATTCGGTGCGGGGATGGCTGCTGATGCCTTCTTTGTAGCTTTCAGGATCCCAAACCTTCTGCGCAGGCTTTTTGCAGAGGGCTCCCTCACGATTTCATTCATTCCTGTGTTCACAGAATACCTGTACAAACATGGCCGTGAAGAGGCCTTTAAACTGGCACGATCTTCTTGGTGGCTCCTTGCAATCATCCTGGCTGCAGTCAGTGTGGTTGGAGTCCTTCTGGCCCCCCTCATCGTGAAGGTTATTGGGTACGGTTTCTCAACATTTCCAGAGAAATATAATTTAACCGTTATTTTGACACGGATTATGTTCCCCTACATTTTTTTTATCGGGTTGGTTGCGCTATGTATGGGGATTTTGAATGCTTTGGGACATTTTGCGGCACCGGCGCTTGCGCCGGTGTTGCTTAACCTCGCTATTATCAGCGCCGCGATCCTTCTTTCGCCACGCATGGAAAAACCGGCAGTAGGCCTTGCTATCGGTGTCATGATAGGAGGGGGCTTACAGTTGGCTCTTCAAATTCCCTTTATGGTCCGTAATGGCTTTCATCTATTGGTGCGGAGCCCTTTGTACCATACTGCTATACGGCGAATAGCAGCCCTGATGGCACCAGCTGTGCCAGGCGCTGCAGTCTATCAGGTCAATATCTTGGTGGGGACTGTACTTGCTACACTCCTTCCAGAAGGTAGTGTGTCCTTTCTATACTATGCCGACAGATTGGTCCAATTTCCGCTTGGAGTGTTTGCCATTTCCCTTGCAACTGCTGTGTTGCCCAGTTTGTCCAAGCAAGCAGCCATAGACGACATGGAAGGGCTGAGGTCGTCTTTTTCATATGCCCTGAAGCTGGTCTTTTTTATCACAATACCGGCTATGACAGGGCTCATTGTCCTGAGGGAACCTATTGTGCGACTTCTCTTTCAAAGAGGGGCCTTCGACCCAATCACAACGCGCTTGACTGCTGAAGCCCTTCTTTACTATGCTCTTGGTCTGTGGGCTTTTTCAGGCGTGCGCATTGTGGTTACTGCTTTTTATGCCCTTCAGGACACCAGAACCCCCCTCAAGATAGCCATTATTTCCATTCTGGTGAACATTCTTTTGAGTATATTGCTTATGGGGCCAATGCGGCATGGCGGGCTTGCACTTGCAACGTCGATAGCTTCGGGGGTGAATCTGGTACTTCTCCTATGGGTGGTAAGAAAGCGATTGGGAGGCCCGATTGGAGCTCGGGATATACTTGGATCCGTTCTGAAATCAACGGTATCTGCAGCGGTGATGGGGTGTGTCATCGTCTTTCTGGCCTCATGGGCAACACCAAAATGCACTGGAAGCACGTGGCATCTTGTGGTATGGGTACTTGGCAGTGTTGTGGTGGGCTCGCTCCTTTACGGTACATGCGCTTTTCTCTTAAGGAGCCGAGAATTGGTAGCCATGGTTGATATTGTAAGAGGGAATCTTCGTAAATGACGACTAAGCGCAAAATAGTTGTCATAATGGCTATCTTGGTGTTTTTTTCCTTTCTTTTTGTCATTGGGTTGGGTGACCGTGGTGCGGTTGATCTCTACAAACACCATCTCAAAAAGGTTCGCTTAGACAGGTCAAACCTTGAGCTACAGAAGAAAAATAGGGATCTTTACCGCAGCATCCAGCGGTTAAAAACTGACCTCGAATTTATAGAAAATATTGCAAGGAGCGAGCTTGGGATGGTGGGAAAAGATGAGGTGGTTTATCAATTCAGGCAGAAAAAACAAACAAAGACTATTCATAACTGATGACTGATGACAAACTTAAAGGTGTTTCAACGGGTGGAGACGGTGACGATGCCGCAGAACTGACTCCAACGGCGACACTGGCAAGGCTTTACGAAGAACAGGGTTTTTTCGACAAGGCGGCATCAGTATACAAAAAACTCCTTGTCATGGAACCGGACCGGGCGGACTTGAAGGATAAGCTGGAGGATATTGAGAAAAGGTTGGCGGTTATATCACCACAGCCCGAGAAATCCGAGACAAGCACTATGCTGGACCACCTGACCGGGTGGCAGAAAGCGATTGGCGAGAGGAAGAAAATGCTGGATCAAGAAGGTGAGAAAAGACGAAGGATTTTAGTCATTCACGGCCCTAACCTTGGTATGCTTGGCCGTCGGGAGCCGTCGGTGTATGGCACCTTGACCCTTGAAGAGATAAATGAGGAGATCAAGAAGACTGCCGAAGAATGCGGCATGAGTGCTGATACCTTTCAATCAAACCACGAAGGAGAAATGATTGAAAAAATCTATGAGGCCATAGATGGTTACGACGTACTTATAATCAATGCTGCCGCTTACACACACACCAGCGTCGCCATTAGAGATGCCCTCTTGATGTTGGACATTCCGATTATTGAGGTGCACCTTTCCAATATCTATCGTCGAGAACCATTCAGGCAAAAGTCCATGATTGCAGATGTGGCAACTGCTCAAGTCGTCGGTTTTGGGAAAGATGGCTATACCATGGCTGTTCGAGGTTCAGTAAACATGAGTCGCCGTACATAGGGCACGGAGCAAAGCGCATGGAGCATAGAGCAAAGCGCATAGAATATTACGTTTTACTCTTTGTGCTTTGGGGTATGAAAACGGGAGGTTTCAAGAACAGGCATGTATGACACATCAGGGTTCAGGAAAGGCTTAAAGATAGAACTAGAGGGGAAACCTTACGAAATATTAGATTTCTTGCATGTGAAGCCCGGTAAGGGGGGTGCATTTGTTCGGACCAAGCTCAGGAACATGCTTAATGGTCGTGTAATCGATAACACTTTTCGCGCAGGGGAGAAGGTCGACAGACCCGACCTTCTGGAAAGGCAGATGCAGTATCTGTACAAGGAAGTCGATAACTATTGCCTGATGGACAACGAGACTTACGAGCAGTTCTTTCTCTCAGAGGAACAGATCGGAGGAAGCAGGTGGTTCCTGGCTGAAAATGAGACTGTGGATGTAATGTTTTTCAATGAGAAACCGATTGGAATTGAGCTCCCTATATTTGTCGAACTCAGTGTCGCAGATACCGTACCAGGCGTTAAGGGGGATACGGCCAGCAAGACCACAAAACCTGCAACCCTGGAGACCGGTGCAGTGATGCCTGTGCCTCTTTTCATAAACGTAGGGGATAGTATCAAGGTAGACACTCGAACCGGCAAGTATGTTGAGCGGGTTAAAGGCAGTTGAGAGCAATTATTACCTTATCATATCTTTAAATAAACAAACCTCTATTTTGGATTAATAAAATGCGGATTGGCGTCTTGCAGCATTGATCCAAGTTGCCACGCGTCTTTTGAGAATCGGCTTTTCCCGCAGGCGCAATCTTTGGTTGACCTTGATCAGGAGGGGAAAAAGCTCATCCGCCTTCTGCCTGCCCAATTTTTTCCGGGAATCTATGCCGGCCATCTCCAGAAGCCTTGCGTTGTCTGAGCCCATTCTAAGTAGGCTTACCAGTTCAAACCTCCGACGGATCCTGTCGCGAGATGGCATTCCGACGAGCATTTTTGTCTCTTCCCAGTTGTCCAAGACCTGTTCCGGATATCGCCATCCGTTTTGACTGAGCCTCCTTGCGTCATTCGGGCTGATGTCTTTCAGGATTTGTTGAAGGGTTTCTGAGCGACTGTCTATTGTATGGATTGTCATTTTTGCATAAGACCATTCACTCAAAAAAAGAGCGAGAACGATTATCAAAGAGTAGATGGCCTTGTATATTGTCCGGAAGGCCTTTCGACTTCCTGGCAGACCATCTAAAAAGGAAGGACGGGGCGAATCCGGGTCCCAATGGCGACCGCCCCTTAGGAGATAGAGGGCGTTTATAATAACGAAGCACTCAACACAGAAGGGCGGAAAGCCTAGAAATCCCAGGTAAGGCATCTCGAAAAATTTGCCTTCAGAGAAAAACGGGACCGTGTAGATCCATTTTTCCAAAGACCAAAAATTACATAACTCCCAGTAGCCGCCACAAATAATTCCTGCAAGTAGCAGACGAACAAAGGTGGTCCATTCGCCTTTCTTCCCATCCATGAGTAAGGAACGGGCGTTAAATCTTGCACATATAGGTTCGAGGAACAGAGCAAAAGCGCCCCATACCAGGGGGAAAAAGTAGTCTGGAAAGACCAAGGGCAAAATCAGCATAAAAGATCCAACCATAAGGGAGGCCTTATGTACCCAGCCCTTGAGGACAAACTCGGTTTTAACGCGCCCAGGTATCTTCAGGTGGCAAAGGAGCCGGTAGACCAGAAACATACCAGGAAGCACGGTTGCAAAATCGAGATATGCCTCCACGTGGGACCAGAGCCCCTCAGGCGGGACACCGACATAATACCAGTCTTGCAGACGGAGATTCCAGACTTCGATGAAGAACCACAATATTGCAGACCAAAAGAGAAGGACGGCAAATTCTCGCGGCCTTTTCAGAATGAGGCCGTCGTTCCAGCGCCAATACAGGAGGCCGTCGAGAAACAGTATGAGCCCATACCAGGCGAATAGATATGTGTGGGCGTAGAAGGGAAAGACGTAATGGACAGTGCCCCAGAAGGTCAAAACGACTGTCATCACGCCGAGCATCATCATCAATATGCTGATGTAGCGATATTTCATCGGGCCAAGTGAAGTCTTTTTATCGATCTGAGGTTTTGAAATGGCTTCTATGATTTTTCCTGAATATGACTTTTCGTTCAGGGGATATCTATGACTTTGCCTACGCCCCCATCCAAGCATTTGTCAGGATATAGCTTTTTAATTTTTGACTGATACTGGGTGCAATGGCAGGCACATACCGAGTGCAAATCTTTGAGAAGATCAAATTCACGGAACCCGTGCAGGCCCCCGATCAGTGTGGAGACTTTGCCAAAAGGCGAAGCAGCCTCCAGGATGCGTCCTACGCCCGGATGGGAGCACCCCGCGATCACAACCAGCCCTGTGTCGGTTTTGACTACAAGGGCTTGTTCTACCTCCTTCAATTCGCCGGTAGAAAATACGTTGCCGGTGATCTCAATTGCATTATTGACCTCAACAACATTTCTATCGGGAAGGAACGTCTGAAAGGAGGCGGGGAGATAGAGGCTGGCACTTCTGTTGACTTTCAGCAATTTCTTGAGCCCGCCTGTGTGGTCCCAATGGGCATGGGATACAACTATAATGTCAATTGCCTCAGGATCTATACCAAGTTTTTCAATATTGTGCAAAAGTATGGTGCCTTTTGCGCCGGTATCAAAGAGGATCCTTGGGGTGTTTTCTATCTCAAGATAGCAGGAAAACCCCCAATCAGGTATGAGATCTTTCTCGTATGCAGTGTTGTCATAAACGAGAGTCACTTTCATGTTATGATCTCCCTTTTATTAGCCACTGTGAAGGGGGTTCTCTCGCCCGCTCACCCCCTTGGGGGGCTCGCTTGAGCCCGCAGCAAAGTTCACAGAGATTATTTTGATCTTGGCCAGATTTTTGAGAAGGAAAAATCAGGCCAAATACTCAGCCCTGCCGAGGCAAATTTCCAGCGATAGCTGGCTTGAACTTTGATCTGGATTGCCCTCTCAGCAATCCAGATCAAGCCTCTGTGTCCTCAGCGCACTCTGTGAGAGGGAAAATAACGCTTTTCAATTGCTTTTTTACCGCCATGCGTCTGGCTTGAAAGAAGTCCTGGATCAACTTTCTACATTCGTTTTCGAGCAGCCCTCCCTTGACATCAATCGTATGGTTCAGACTGACGTCTGCGGCCAGGTTGTAACGAGACACCGCGCCGCCCCATTTAGGGTCCTCGGCCCCGAAGATGATCCCGGCAACCCGGGCGTGAAGCAGCGCTCCCATGCACATGATGCACGGCTCAATTGTAACATAAAGTGTAGTGTTTAGAAGTCGATAATTTCCAACGACTTGGGATGCTGCTCGAAGGGCCAGGATTTCCGCATGGGCAGTAGGATCACATAGTGCAATGGTTCGGTTGTGGGCACCAGCCAGCACGGTGCCATCTTGTGCTACCAGGACAGCTCCTACAGGCACCTCGTCTTCACGGGCGGCCTGTTGTGCTTCTATCAGGGCCTGGCGCATAAAGTGGCTATAGTCCAATGTTCAACTCCGGACTTGCAATCATCTTGACAGTGCAGTGCAAAAACACTATAAGATGCGATTCATAAATGCGCCCATAGCTCAGTGGATAGAGCGCCGGACTACGAATCCGTAGGCCGCAAGTTCGAATCTTGCTGGGCGCACCAAGTATTATCAGGGGGTTACCCGGTTGCCTGATACAGGGTAGCCCCTTTGTACTATGAGAGCTTTGAAAAAGTTCTTTGAACGACCATTCATATATACAGTTTTACAATTTTGGGACAAATCCGCAATCCGAATTACTTCATCTCACAATTACCATATATCATACCTTGAACGGTTTGTAATATGGGGAAATTGAACGGTCTTTACAAGGTTTATAGATGAGAAATAAGTTTTTTGTCATATCTGCGGCACGGAGCAAGGTAAGCAGCCGAAAGAACATAAAGCCTGTAAAGCGAAATAGAGCTGAGCCAAACCTTGATGTCCTCAAGAAGAGTCCGTGCCTGGAGTGCGAGCTGTATGTAGCAGATACTGCTTGTCCGTATGTGAAGGGGTGCGGCAAGATTGATGAATTTCAGCAGGTGGCAGCCGTTCACTGCACTTTGTACAAAGACCTTGATGTGTTTTCAATTCTCAAGATTTAATCACCACAAACCCCATTTCGTTTTTCTCATTTACCATTCCTTTTTAGAAGCTGCTTCAAGACCCTGGTAATGTCATTGTCCTTCAAATGCTTAGTTGCCTTTTTCCTTGATAATTAAGGGTGTTTCTGCTACAATTGTCACCAAAAGCGAGTACTTAGGGGCTTTTTACATCTCTTTTAGGCTCTTGCACTTTAATTGTCGGCAAATTAAATTTAATTTTTTGGACCTGTGCGGTTACTTGAAAAATCCCCCTAAATCCCCCTTTAATAAAGGGGGGCTTTTTAGCCAAAAGTGGTTTCCCCCCTTTGAAAAAGGGGGGTTAGGGGGGATTTAGATGGTATTGATAAGACGACGAATCCACTAACCGCACAGGTCCCAATTTTGTGGTTAAAAGTTATTGTTGCCTATCATTGCCAAACGATCCACGGGGATTTTGGAAGATACAATTCGTGATCTTATAGGGGCGGGGGACTCGGAACGGGAAAAGTATGGAGGTCGACAAGTACGACACAGATTCTCTGACCGATGAGCAGTTGGCCGGGCAGCGTCTTATGGTGGGTTTCAGAGGTAAGGCGTTGGACGATGACCTGCGTTTTATGATCAGGGAGATGCACGTGGGAGGGCTTATTTTGTTTAAGCGCAATGTGTCCGATCCCTCCCAGATGGCCGAGCTTTGCCAGGCGGCGCAGGCGTCTGCCGTGCAAAGCGGTAACCCGCCGCTTATGATTGCCATTGATCAGGAAGGTGGCCCGGTGGCTCGGTTGGGTCCGCCTTTCACAGTTTTTCCCGGAAACCGGGCCATAGGGGCAGCAAGATCTGAGAAGTCCGCCAGAGAATTTGGGACAATAACGGCACTGGAACTCAAAGGCGTGGGGATTAGTATGAATTTTGCGCCAGTATTAGACGTGGCTCCCCATGGGTTCAATTCCGTCATGACAGATCGGGTCTTTGGAGCGGAGCCGGAACTTGTGGCATATCTTGGCAAGGCAGTTATTGAAACCCTTCAGAACAACAGGATTGCTGCTACAGGCAAGCATTTTCCAGGCATAGGTCGTACAACAGCCGATTCTCATGTTGACCTACCGTATCTTAATGTCGAGAGACAGATACTTGATTCGACCGACCTGGTCCCTTTCCGTACTGCCATTAAAAGCGGTGTGGAGGCAATGATGTTGGCGCACGTGGTGTATCGCGATCTTGACTCTGAATGGCCGGCAAGTCTTTCTACCGTCATCGCAAGGGATCTGTTGCGGGAGGCCATGGGTTTTAATGGAATCATTATGACTGATGATCTTGATATGGGGGCCATCGACAAACACTTTGATGTTGAAACCACGGTCAGAAGAATTTCAGATGCTGAAATTGATATAGCATTGATATGCCATGACCGGTTGAAAATAGAGAAAGCCTATCGAGCCCTGTTAAGGGCCGTGCGAGAATCAGAGGATGCGAGGAGAAAAGCAACCGTGTCGGTTAAACGTGTTTTGAATCTGAAACGGAAATATTTAAGGGTAGTTGCGTCCTAAGGTATATGATAATCCTTTCTTCAACTTATGTTTCCATAACCTTGTGACGACATGAACGCTGGGTGAGCAGGCGAGCATGAATGCAATGAAGAAATATTACAGCTATTAACGTAGATTCCACCTAGTTTCCATCCATAAATGCCCCTTTTCCGCAATCGCCGACTTCGCCAAAGTAGCCTTCTTGGCTACGACGGCTGAATCGGCGTCAAACAGCGGGGTTGCTTGTGCGACGTACCTCGGTACGCCTCCGCGCACCCCCTTGTTTTCCTTGACCTTGCAGAAA
>DAOUTV010000062.1 GCA_030668505.1 Desulfobacterales bacterium
CCGACATCCCCTTCTTCGATAAATGCTTCGTGATCGCCGACGTTAACGTCGTCTTCCCATGATCAATATGACCTATCGTGCCTACATTCACATGCGGCTTCACTCGCTCAAATTTCTTCTTCGCCATCTCGCGTCCCTCCCACTCTTGTTCTTAGTTGAGCAATCCGGATCTTACTCTTTTTCCTGGAGCCCACGACCGGGCTTGAACCGGTGAACCTCTTCCTTACCAAGGAAGCGCTCTACCTGCTGAGCTACGTGGGCCAATTAATGAGGCGAACTAGAGTAACTAGTTTCCATCCATAAATGGCCCTTTTCCGCAATCGCCGACTTCGCCATAGTAGCCTTCTTGGCTACGAGCCGACTTCGCCAAAGCACTGGCTGCGACGGCTGAACGGCTGAATCGGCGTCAAACTGCGGGTTTGCTTGTGCGACGTACCTCGGTACGCCTCCACGCAACCCCTTGTTTTCCTTGACCTTGCGGAAAATTGCTCATTTCTGAATTGGAAACTTACGCTTGTGCCCATTGAGTTTTTACGATTCGTGGATGGGCACTAGCTAGAAGCAGCCCGGACCCAGTATGCAATCAGGCCCGGCCCACTGTCTTGAGAGACCTCTTTAGCACGCGGTAAAACTCTTCGTAGTCTATCAGGGATCGCTTCAGGATCTTGTCAAGCTGATCTATATCATTCAGGTTGACTACCAGGTTAACGCTCAAATTAAAGGCCGTCATATTGTCGGCAGTGCTGAAGCCATTGCCCAGCAGGACTACAAAGATATTCCGGCGGATGCTCATAGGTTGGTGGCCCAGAAATTGCAAAACATAGTTTGATTTAAGCCCCTGCCCTTCAAAGTTTTCATCTATAAAGACCAAATCAAAGACACGTAATCGCATGTACTTCATAGCATCCCGAGCCGATGCACCTACCGTGACATGGTAGTCCATCTGCTGAAGGATAGAACGTATCTTTTCTCTTACTCCAGCATCCTGCTCGCAGATCAAGGCCGTCTCAACCCCTGCCTCCACAAAATCAAGGGATTTTTCAAGAGTGCCACCTGTATCCTGAGCCGCCTTAACAATTGTAGTCTTCGGAGTTAAGGCCGGCGTGGCTACCTCTAACTTACTCTTGCATTTTGGACATTTGAGGGCAACCACTTGGCCCCTGGGCAGCTTGTCATCTGGAATCATAAATTTCGTGTTACATTTTTTGCACTTGATTTCCATTACCTAAATCCCTTTATTTCCGCTTGAGCCTTCTGCGGCCGAACCCTCCGTCGACTTCCAGCTTTTCAATATCTGTCGTTTTTTCTCCGCGGGCACTCTTTACCTTATCAATGCCTCGGCCTACCTCCCCTTTGCGAGAGGCGTAGGCCATAGCGGTCTCATGAGTAATGAGACCTTTCTCATATAGTCCTACGATGTGCAGATCAAAGGTGGTCATACCAAATGCCTCACCAGCCTCAATGATATCATAAAAGGTCTTTCCTTCGGACTCACCGTGAAGGACCGTGTCTTGCACTCTGAGGTTAGTCCCCAAAACCTCAAAGGCAGCCACGCGACCACCTCCGACTTTCGGAAGGAGCCTTTGGCAGACAATCCACCGGATGCTGTCAGCTAATCGGATACGGATCTGATTCTCCTCATCAATACCGAACAGGCCGAGGATGCGATTAATAGTCTGGCCTGCATCCACCGTGTGTAAGGTAGTCAAAACCAAATGGCCCGTCTCTGCGGCACTCAACCCCATTTCCACGGATTCCCTGTCACGCATCTCGCCCACAAGGATAACCTTTGGGGCCTGTCGGAGAGCCGCACGCAACCCAGTGGCATAGGTATCAAAGTCGGTTCCAAGCTCCCTCTGATTAAATGTAGACATCTTGTGGGGATGCTGATATTCTACGGGATCTTCCAGGGTTACAATGTGAACCGATTTTTCTTCATTAATTTTATTTAGTAAGGCTGCAAGGGAGGTAGTTTTACCACTTCCTGTCGCCCCGGTCACAAAGATAATGCCGTTTTTCTCCCCTGCCATTTTCAAGAATGCCACGGGCAGGCCCAGTTCCTCTATGGTGGGAACTTTGGTCTCCAGTTTTCGCAAAACTACGGAATAATTGCCTCTCTGTGAAAAAATGTTTACCCGAAAACGAGCCTTGCCGGGAAGTTGATATGATAGGTCGCACGAGCCTTCGTTCAGGAGAATCTCTGTCAGACGACTGTCGCTGTTGATCAGGTTCAAGGCAAAGATTTCAGTTTGAAAGGGAGTCAGCTCGTTGAAAGTGGGTTCCAGATCAACCGGAACCAAAACGCCTGCGCTTTCTACCTGAAATGGCCTGCCAACGGTTATGTTCAGGTCGGATACGTCCTTGCGGGAATCAAGCATCCTGGTCATGATGTGATCTATCTCTTGTTTTGTCATGGCAACCCTCCGCCCTTTCAATTTTCAACTCAGGGCTTTCACCTCATTAAGCTTCAGTAAAATCGGTAGGGGGGGTCTTCAAAAAGGGTCGGAATTTGGCTTTTTCATTCGCCTTCGTGTATGCCTCATCTGCACTGATCCAACCCTTATTAAGCAAATTCATGATAGCATCGTCCAAAAGCTGCATCCCGTATCTTTTGCCCGTTTGTACCATAGAGGGGATTTGATAAGTCTTGGCCTCCCGAATCAGATTACGTACAGCAGGTGTGGCAATGAGGATTTCCAGTGCCACACAGCGTCCCTTTTTATCTATCCGTTTGAAAAGGACCTGGGCTATTATAGCCCTGAGTCCGTCAGCCAGTGTGGATCGTATCTGTTGCTGCTGTTCAGCCGGAAAAACCTCAATCATGCGGTCCACGGTCTTATGAGCACTAGTGGTGTGCAGGGTGCTAAAGACAAGATGTCCGGTAGAGGCCGCCTCAACAGCCAGAGAGATCGTTTCAAGGTCTCGCATCTCACCCACAAGAATAATGTCAGGGTCTTCACGAAGAGCCCCGCGCAAGGCAGATGCAAAGGACTTGGTATGGATACCCACCTCTCTGTGATTCACCACACATCTTTCGTTCTTGTGGACAAACTCAATAGGATCTTCAACAGTAATTATGTGATCTTTTCTGGTCTTGTTAGCCTCGTCGACAATGGCCGCCAGTGTCGTAGATTTGCCACTACCTGTAGGACCGGTGACCAGCACCAGACCTCGGGGGAGTGAAGCCAGCTTGGATATTACGGCCGGCAGACCCAAGTCCTTAGCCGTAAGGATAGTACTGGGAATTTCTCGAAAGACCGCCCCAATACCGTTTTTTTGCATGAAATAGTTTGCCCGATACCGCGCAAGGCTGGCGACCTCATAACCAAAATCGACATCACCGGTCTCTTCAAATTGTTTGATCTTGTGTTCCGGCGTAATCTCATAGAGCATGGTCCTGAGGTCATCATTGTCCAGGACCTTGTATTTAACTCTCTCAATATCACCGGTAATCCGGAGCATAGGTCGCTCACCTGCAATCAAGTGAAGGTCCGACGCCCCTTCCTCATTCATCAATTTAAAAAACGCATCAATCTTGGCCATGAAATTTCCTCTACTAAGGGCTCGCGCATAAATATATTGGCAGAATTGGCGCTCAGATTTGGGTTAGATTTGGCCGATCCGATTGAGCAAAACCGCAGGAATAGCAAGCTATTTCGATGGTTTTGCGAATGAGTATCGGCCAAAGATAGCCTGAAGCTGGGATGCCAAAATGGTAAGTTATTTTTGGGCGAGCCCTAAGTAGTGCCCGTCCGAAAAAGGCATCTTTTGCCCCAATACGGCGTTCTCCGCATGTTTTGATCCTCGACGTAGCGCTGCTACGCCTGCGGTCAAAACATTTGTGCGGCCTTGTCTGGGTGCAAAATCTACCATTTTCGGACAGACACTAAGTACCCTTTAAATATTTCAACTTTTCCTCGGATGTTTCTTTGGCCTCCATGGCTTCCGTACTCATCTCCAGAAGTCTTCGGTGGGCCTCTAGGACAGCCCCAAGCTCAACTTCAAGCTGCATACGCTGCCTTTTAAGTTCTGAGATATCTTCATGTAGTTGTGTAAGCCGGTTATGGGCCGTACTCAATATCTTTTCAGCCTTCATTTCCGCTTCAGCCACGATCAGCTCGGCCTCCTTATCGGCATTGATCCTCATGTCATCGAGCGCCTTTTGTGCATTGACCATGGCATCCTTGAAGGCAATTTCTCTATCCTTATATTGCTGTATTTCCCCTCTCAGCCTTTTAAACTCCTTTTGCCTATCTGCATTTTCTCCTATCATGGTTTCCAAATCGTCGGCTATCTGATCCAAGAAACTATCAACTTCGCGCACATCAAAGCCGCGGAAGCGAATGCGAAACTGCCGTTGATGGATATCTGATGGGGTTGTATTCATGGGTGCTTCTCCTTTCTTGAGACGTAGTTGTTATAAAAATCTTGCCGCTAATGTCCTCAAAGTGTTCACCAGGAAAGTCTGCAAGAATATAATGGCGAGCAACACGACTATGGGAGAAAAGTCAATACCGGTGAACCCGAAGGGAAGCCATCTCCGAACCGGGTGCAACACAGGTTCGGTCACATTGTGAATAAAGCGCACAATGGGGTTGAACGGATCAGGGCTCACCCAGGAAAGCACAGCCCTTGCGATCACAACCCACATATAGAAAACTAGAGCGTAGTTCAAAATTGTGGCAAGCGCACTCAGAAAATAACCGATAGCGAACATATTTCCACTAAAACAAACACCAATGAACCGTTCTACCTCTCCGAGGTATGACACAACCCCTACCCGCCGGCATGCAAGAGGCCTAACAATTCGAGATTTGAACCCTCATTATGTATATAATATTATTGACGATTGCAGCTCAAAAGTCAAGCTCAAGTTTTAAACCCTATAAAAATCTATAAATATGAATGCCTTATATGAAAGATGGTCTCGTAAAAAGTCGATTTTGCTCACTCCGTGAACATTTTGGGCGCACTTAAGATGTCCAGCTAAAATGCTAAAACTCGGGCTAACGCCCTCAAACAGTTAGCATTTTTGCGCGCTGAACATTCCAAGTGCTTTTTCCCCAAAATGCTCAATGTCGTTCACAAAACACTTTTTACGATTTCATTATGAAAAATGATGGCAATTTTTTCATTTGTGAGAAATGGGGTCTCCGTGTTCAATTCATGCCACCCCGCCTTCTTTCTCTGCCTACTTACTATTGACAATCCTTATTATTATGTGGTTTATATAAAAGGTATCGAATCAACGCCATTCGCATCCTATGTAACGGAAGAGTGGTGACGCTTGCACTTCAGGGCTTTTCAGTGTCGCCATGTTGTCATATTGACATTAATAACCGATATAAGGTATAGGTTCTGCAGGCATGATGCCACAGGCTCACAGAATAGGGCAATCTATAAATAATGGTTTTGGTCGTTACCAAAAAATACCACGAAATTGCCTTTTGAAGTTAAACTCTCTGAGGAACGAACGGAGGGTAGAAAAGTGAAAAGAGAAGCTGAAGAACTCATAACAAAACTTCGGAATATTATCATTGCTGCTTCTAAGTCAGAAGGCCAACCAGAGCTAAGAACCAAACGGGAACAGCTCAAGGTGATTAACGAGTCCATACAACAATGCACCGATAGAAAACTCCCGGTGCCGAACGACCTCCCAAAACTCAAAAAAAGCTTGATCGATGAGATCGAAAAGGGCGAAAAAGATCATCTAGTTCTTTATTTCCTGAAAGACCAGCTTTCGCAGATTCTGGCTGCAATCGATAGTATTGTAGTGCCTAAAGAACCCCCTAAAGAACCCAAGAACAAAGGTGCAAAAACGCCTGTGGCTAATGAACCACAAAGTGTTCCCAAGTCCTGACATACCCTGATGTCAAAATGAAAGATCTGACCCTACTTCGTTGACTGTCCACGAGTTCAAGATATTCTTGCCATCGTTTGAGTAATCTGTGTTCTGCGTCTGTGTGAGCTCGCTAACTCCTGTACCGAAAATAACGAAGTCATATGGGTCCTCGTCAGAGTCATTGTTGGAAATGCTAACATTTGCGCTCAAAACTCCACTTTCACTTGGTGTAAAGGAAAGAATAAACGCAGTCTCTCCCAGACCATTGACTGGAGTACCGGGGTGCTTTGTCACCGTAAAGTCATTTGGGTGTTCTCCCCAGATCTCAACCTTCGGCGATCCGGTCAACTCCAAAGTTTCATCCCCTAGATTCTCTAGTGTAAAGATTACTGTACTGCTTGAGCCCAAATTCACGTCACCAAAATTGTAGCTGCCCGTGTCGTCTGGTATGTCCTTCTGTCCCTGCTTTACGTTGATCTCGGGGTATTGTGTCGCGGCGATTGTGACAGCAATGTCTTGAGTGTCGTTACCATGAACCATTTTTTCCTCCTGAGCATCGAATATACTAAACCACCGCACCTTCGGTTTTCTTTCATCAGGAGGATAGACTTTGATAAGGATCAAATGGTTATAGTTGTTAAATGTGCCGTTCCACCAAAATTCTAGCAAGCCGTCCGAGTCCGTCGTTCCATCCACCATTAACTCATTGTCGTAAGGTGAAAAGCTTCGGACTTTCCAGATCTTGATATTTGCACTCTGAACTGGTACTTGTGCCCCCTTTTCGCACACTGATACCCTTGTGTGCAACAGGTCGGGAATACTATTTGAAGTGGATTGACGGCACGGATCATTTATTGTTGCCGCTGTAACGTCAGCAAACCGGGTCAGTTTCATTAACTCCTCATAGGAAGTTGGTGCGCCAACTCGGGCTTGATTCCATATGTTCGTCAATAGCGGATCTGTGAAATAATCCTGATGTTGGGACCAATAGGGATCATCCAAACTGTTAGTGCTGATATTAATATCTTGTATTGGGTCTATACATGTGGCGTCTCTCACCATCACCAAATTGTAATACTCACTTATACCGGCACCAAAAACATGTTCGATTTCGTGAACCATATTGTTAATCTGTCTCCAGTATTGCTGGAGTTCACCGGAATCATCCTCGAGAGTGGATCTATCATAAACGGCATCCCAGTAAAGCCCTGCAGCGACTCCAGCGCCACTTTCATCTATACCCATGTATCCTCCGCATGTCCCGTATATTGGGTAGGCGGTGAGTTGCACATGAGCCCATATCTCAAAATCATGTTCGGGCAGGACTCCTGCAGAATCTGTATGGGGTTTCTCCTCTGTTATGATGATATCTTCCTCGGGATCAAAAAGGAAACGACGGATTGTTTGTTTAGAAAAAATTGTGTTTAGGTCTTCGACATACAGTGTCAGCCTGTTACTCAGTTCTTCGTTTGATAAGCCCTGGACAAGGTCGGGGTGAAGAAAAAATTTGAATCTGTGATATTCAAGAGAATCCTCGGCCCCAGAGCTGTCGCTCAGCCGTAGTGTTTTCTTTTCCGTAGCTTCAACAATGGATGCGATGGAAGTCATAATGACAACCAGAAGCAGGATTAATATGGTCCGGCTAACACTGTTGGCATCATTGAAGCCTGCATTTTTAGTACCCTCATCCGCACATCGATTATTATCACTCGATAGCGTTTCCTGAACATCAGGATTGGGTGTTATGTTTACGGTGTTCGACAGCATGATATAGGCGTTTTTCGTAGTAAGGGCAAAAAAGAATTCCATGCCGGACTTGTTAAGAAGGGTCGGCTTGGATTTAATAGCAGGCCGCTCCCTTACCACTTTTCTCTGTGCAATCAGCACGTTGGCGAAAAAACTAAAGTAGATGCAATAAAATTTTTTCTGTTGATGATAAAACTCCTTGCGTGATAGGCAGCTAATTACCCTGCATTCCAAATGACTATAAAATGTTTCAAATCTCTCTAATGAGTCTATTTTGGGCATTTTTTCCAA
>DAOUTV010000028.1 GCA_030668505.1 Desulfobacterales bacterium
CTTTTATGCAAGAAAAACCTACAAATATAAAATCTTTTTCTTGAAACATATGGCATAGTATATAGTTACGAGTATCAAAACGGCCGTTCGACAGGCTCACGGCCCTGAGCGGAGTCGAAGGGCTGAAAAGAAACAGAAATAGCCGTTGAATGTTCGGTATTGGATATTCGTTTTTCATTCGATGTTGGACGTTCGATGTTCGATGTTCGACGTTCATCTTTCAAAACAATTCCGTTGGGGTTGGGCAGATCACTCTTGAACCCCATATGTTGTATCTATCAATTTAAGATATACATTTTATAGTATTTTTTTCTTTACAAGTCCTTCACTCTTTGGTACAAATTTGCAACCATTAGGTATGGTGTGAATATGGAATTGCTCAAACGAGGTTATTTGCCATGAAAATCAAAGAGATAGATATTACCGGATTCAAATCATTTGTAGACAAAACAAAGGTGGCATTTCCGGAAGGGATATCCGCGGTCGTCGGTCCCAACGGTTGCGGCAAGAGCAATATAGTTGATGCCATTCGTTGGGTTATGGGAGAACAGAGCGTCAAAATGCTCCGCGGCAAATCCATGGAAGATGTTATTTTCTCGGGCACTGAGAAAAGACCCCCTTTGAACATGGCTGAAGTGACCCTGACACTTATCAATGATAATGGCACCACCCCGCATCAATATCGAGATTTTTCTGAAATAATGGTAGCACGTCGACTCTTCCGCTCAGGGGAGAGCTCTTACCACATCAATAAACAGCCATGCAGACTTAAGGACATCCAAAACCTGTTGATGGGAAGTGGCGTGGGATCCAGAACCTATGCTGTTATTGAACAAGACAGGATCACCTCCCTCATCGACGCCGGACCGGAGGAGCGACGCTTCTTTATCGAAGAGGCGGCAGGCACCACCCGGTATAAGAGCCGAAAAAACGAGGCCCTTCGGAAGATCGAACGGACCCTACAAAATCTGGTGCGACTAAACGACGTTATCATAGAGGTAAAGCGCCAGATGAACAGCCTCAAGCGTCAGGCCAGAAAAGCCGAGCGATACAAGGTCTATCAAGAAAAGGTTGAACGTTTGGAAGTCGGCCTGGCAACCTATAACTATAATGCTATCTCAGCGGAGATGCGGGAAACAGAGGCATTACTCCAATCCTTACGGGATTCGGATCTCAAGCACGGATCACAACTCGCAAAGCTGGATGCTGCGATTGAAAAAATTAAACAGGAACGTGCAGCCAAGGACCGGGAGATCTCCGAGCACAAAGCCAGAAGACATCAGATCGAGCGTACCGCAGACAGACTTGAAGGAGACCTTGAACACGGCACAAAGGATCTTGAGCGTTTGATCGCCGAGGCCGAGCAGCTCAAGATTGAAATTAATGAAATTGAGAAGAAAGACCATAATATCAGCCTCGAATGTGGCACCCTTAACGAGGCCGCACTTGCCCTTGAACTGGACATCAAAAAAATTAATGAAACCGTGAAACAAGAGGAGCCCGACAGGGAGACCCTGAAAGACAGCCTGGCCGAGCTTAATCAAACCCTTGAGACCAAAAAGTCTGAACTGATGGACCTGGCAACCCGCAAGGCGGCCTATCAAAACACCTTGCAAAATACCTCACAAAACAAAGCAAGTCTTGGGAGACGGCTTCAACATATTCAGAAGGAAAAAGACCAGACCGAGGCCGGGCTTCTCAGGCTTCAAAAAGGCTTCACAAAGACAAACGAGCACATTCAATCCTTAAAGGATAACTTAAAGGAAATAGACAAATCCCTTG
This sequence comes from Desulfobacterales bacterium, assembly GCA_030668505.1. Taxonomy (GTDB): domain Bacteria; phylum Desulfobacterota; class Desulfobacteria; order Desulfobacterales. Next base: position 1,783 of record DAOUTV010000028.1, read on the forward strand.
AATCCTCAAACGAACAACTTAACAAAAAACGCCAGTCCCTTGTCCAACAGGCCCGCAAGGTCCAGATCATGGAGGCTGAAAAACACAAGATTCGATCCCGGTACGCGGCACTCAAGAAGATGGATGAGAACTATGAGTGGTATAAAGAGGGGGTTCGGGCAATCATGAAAGACTTGAGCTCCCAGGACCCTGAGCAAACCGGGATTCATGGGCTGGTGGCCGACGTTATAGAAGCCGAACCCTCCTATGAGGACGCCGTGGAAGCGGCTCTGGGTGAAACATTACAATATGTGATTGTAAGGGACCAGGAGGGTGGCGTGGCAGCCATCGACTATCTTCGCACACAGTCGGCCGGCCGTGGTGGCTTCATACCCTTAAATGGACTCAGGCCGGTCATGGATACAAATGCAGCTATTTCTGCCTGTGCCGACTTGCCTGGTTCTCTAAGTCCCCTCATTGGCCACATAAAGGTAAAAGAGGACTATGAACCCCTGATCCGATCCCTTGTAGGGCACGTGATGGTTGCCGAAGATCTTAAGGCTGCGCTGGAGCTTTGGAACAGAAACGGGTTTCCCCGGACCGTGGTCACAGGAAAAGGGGATCGTGTTTGCCCTCAAGGTATCCTCATAGGTGGGAGTCCGGACAATGCGGCTTCAGGCATCTTGGCCAAAAAGCGAGAAATCAGAGAATTGGGCAAACAGCTTTCACGGCTGGAGACCTCGACTGCTGAGGCAAAATCCGAACAGGAACGATTGCAAACCGCAACCATTGCTTTGGAGACACAAATTCAGAAGGTCCGACTAATCCAGCGCCAAAAAGGTCAAGAAGAGATAGACCTTGAAAAAGAGCACTACCGGCTCGGGGAAGAGCTGAAGCATGCCAAAGATCGGCTGAGAATCTTTGACCTTGAGACTCAGCAAATCAAGGGTGAGCAAACCGACATGGATCAGGAGTTCACCGGGTATGAGGTGATCCTGTCCGAGCTCTCCCGTGATATTAAAATAACGGAAGCCGACATAGTCCGGAAAAGCGTGCAGATCAATAAGACCTCAGAAAACCTGGAATCCTCCAACCAGATGCTTATGGGGCTGAGGCTGGAATTGACGAGACTGCAGGCACAACACGACAACGCCCAAAACGACCTGCGACGTTTAAGAAACTTCCAAGATGAGGCCATGGAAAAATTGAGCTACTTGACCAGCCAGCAGATGCAAAGAGAACAAGACAAGATTGCTGTTGAACAGCGGCTGGCAAGAGATCGAGACAAGATTGCCCTTTTGTATGCTGAGCTAAAGACGCTCGAAAATGCCTCAGACGAGATGGAAAGTGAGTATCGGACAATTGAAGGGATGCTGGCGGAAAATGACCGGGCACTCTCTGATGTTAGAAGCGCTCAACAACAAGCCTTGCAGAAAATCCAGCAGCTCGAACTAAAACAAGCCGAACGGCGGATGCAATGCGAACACCTTGTTAGTCGCATTCAGGAAACCTACCACCGAGACATCGAAGTTTCTGATCATAAAGACTTCACTGAAGGGCTTTCAGTGGAAGAGATGGAAGGTGCGCTGGCACGCTACCGCGAACAGATTGCCAGAATCGGTGATGTAAATCTCGCAGCGATCCAGGAATATGAGAACCTGGAGGAACGGTACCGATTTCTCACTGAACAGCGGGACGACCTTGTGGAAGCCATAGAGGCACTGCGTCGAGTCATTCGCAGGATCAACCGGACGTCTTTGAAACAGTTCATGAAGACCTTCAGGGCTGTTAATGAAAAACTGCAAGAGGTCTTTCCCAAGCTGTTTGAGGGTGGTACGGCCAAGTTGGTACTCACCGACCCAAAGAGACCCTTAGAATCAGGCGTGTCTTTCTTCGTTCATCCCCCGGGGAAAAAACTGACTCGCATGAGCCTGCTTTCCGGAGGCGAAAAGGCTTTGGCGGCTATTGCCCTTGTCTTTTCACTTTTTCTAATCAAGCCGAGTGCGTTTTGCGTTTTTGATGAAATCGATGCCCCTTTGGACGATGCAAACGCGTATCGCTTTAACCAACTGCTTCAGCAAATAGGAAAGGACTCTCAGGTCATTATGGTTACGCACAATAAGCATACCATGGAAGTTGCAAACGCCCTTTTTGGTGTGACCATGGAAGACAAGGGAATTTCTAAGCTCATCTCAATAAATCTTGAAACTCAATAACCAGTGTCCATCCATAAATACCCCAAATTCCCTCCCCCTTGGCCGACTTCGCCATAGTAGCCTTGGCTACGACGGCTGAAATGGGGGAGGGTTAGGGTCAATGCTGTTGAATTAAGGATCAATTCATGAACCTGATGCCCTTCAAAATCCCCCCCGGCCCCCCTTTTAGGAAAGGGGGGAGCCCTTGAAAGTCCCCCTTTGACAAAGGGGGATTTAGGGGAATTTAGGGAAAGTTGATGGATGGACACTAGTGTCATGTCAACGATACTCTGTCATTTCGAAGGAGTCGTCACGACTGAGAAATCTTAGATTTCTCCCTGCGGTCGAAATGACATTTCTTGATTGACACGACACTAGAAGCCATTTCAAAACCTCAGATCGCGTTCGAGGGCAAGGCGAGGGCCAATGATAAAGCGCAGCATACACGGAAGTATGTGAGCATTTTGAAGAGGCCATCAACACAGCCATCGGGCGATAGATGGGGTTTTGAAATGGCTTCTAACCAATTTTTATCTCACACAGTGCCCGTGGAGGCACTGGGTTTTTGAGCGGGCGAGAGAAGCTTATGATCATGGCTCTGAAATGGTTCAAAAGGAAAAAGAAAGCAGATAAGACCCCTGATGAGATTGCCCGGCAAGACCCGGCGCCTGAAGAGCCTGAAGAGATTGAAGGGGCCGCAGAGGCCGAGGAAACGGAAAAACCCGAAGAGGATTCTCCCGTACCAAAAGCGCCAAAACAGGGTTTCTTTGTCAGTCTTAGAAATCGCATGTCCAGGACACGAAAGTCCCTTAGCGGCCGCCTGGACAATCTGCTGCTTGGGAAGAAGGAGATAGACGAAGAGTTACTCGAAGAACTGGAAGAGATTCTCATTACCTCTGATATTGGCGTACGGACGACCATAGCCCTCATTGAAACAGTCAAGGAAAGAGTTGAAAGAAAGGACCTGATCCATCCCGATGAGCTCAAACATGCATTACAGAGTGAGATTCTCGCCTTTCTCAATGTCCCTTCCAAGCCGGTTAACATATCGAATAACAAACCCCATGTGATCATGGTGGTAGGAGTAAACGGCGTCGGTAAAACAACCACCATCGCAAAGCTCTCGGATCGCTACATAAAACAAGGACAGCAGGCACTGTTAATCGCAGCCGACACTTTCAGGGCGGCTGCTGTCGAACAGCTCGAAATTTGGGGAGACCGTGTCGGTGCTGAAGTCATTCGGGATAAGAGACATGAAATGAAACCCGATGCTAAAGTCGATCCTTCCGCTGTAGTCTATGACGGCATTCAGGCCGCAACATCGAGGGGCGTGGATGTGGTATTGATCGACACGGCAGGCCGACTTCATACCAAGGTCAATCTCATGGAACAACTCAAGAAAATCCGCCGGACGGTTGTCGGCCTGATCCCTAATGCACCTCACGAAATACTGCTGGTTTTGGATGCCACTACCGGTCAAAACGCAATATCACAGACACAACTCTTTCATGAAGCCATTCAGGTTACGGGGATTGTCCTCACAAAACTCGACGGCACGGCAAAGGGGGGGGTCGCGGTGGGTTTATGCCACAACTTCAAGCTTCCTATCCGGTATATCGGACTTGGAGAAAAGACCGAGGACCTGCAAGACTTTGATGCTGATGCATTTGCAAAGGCCTTGTTTTAGTCTTTAACAAAGTGAGCTAAAGTGAACTAAAGTGTCTAAAGTGAGCTAAAGTTGAGGACTTGAGAAAGTTTTTTTGAGGAACCTTTAAAAGGTCGGCCCTGAACAAGTTTTTAATTCATGGAGGACTTGAAGAAGACTCATGGTAAAGATTGTTTTGATTCTCTCAACTTTAGGCACTTTAGTTCACTTTAGCTCACTTTAGGCACTCAAAATGTCGAAAAACATTCTGGTCATTGACGACGAACCCAATTTGCGCCACGTTCTCACAGTAGTCCTTGAAAAAGCAGGCTACACAGTTAGTTCCGCTGCAGACGGCAAGGAAGCCATCTCTATAACCGAAACCAAGCCTTTCAACGTAATCCTTTGCGATTTGCGCATGCCCCAAATGGACGGTCTTACCTTCTTAAAGCACGCAACCACACGGGCTCTTGATGCAGCTATCATCATGATGTCGGCCTACGGCACGATCGACACGGCTGTTGAAGCTATGAAGCTGGGAGCCGCCGACTACATTTCCAAACCCTTTAAGCCGGATGAGATTCTCCTCAAGCTTGGGCAAATCGAGGAACGTAACCGATTGCTACAAGAAAACATCAGGCTATGGGATGCAGTTCAAGAGACCTTCTCGTTTCAAAATATCGTAGCCAAGAGTGAGTCTATACGCAAAATCTTTGACACCATCCAGAAGATTGCCGACTACAAAACTACGGTCCTGATCACCGGCGAAAGCGGCACCGGAAAAGAATTGATCGCAAGGGCCATCCATTTCAACGGGGCTCGCAAACATAAGCCAATTGTGGCTGTAAACTGCGGCGGCTTGCCTGAAAACCTTTTGGAAAGCGAACTCTTCGGCCATGTCAAAGGAGCGTTTACCGATGCGGTTGGTGACAAGAAAGGGATTTTTCAGGAGGCCAGCGGTGGGACCCTTGTCCTTGATGAGATCGCGGAACTGCCTTTATCGCTTCAAGTAAAGCTTCTTCGCGTGCTGCAGGATGAAATGGTACGCCCTGTTGGAAGTACGCAATCTGCCAAGGTGGATGTGAGGATCATAGCTGTTACGGCAATAAATTTGGCCGAGGCGGTTAAACAAGGCATTTTCAGGGATGACCTGTTTTATCGGATTAATGTGCTCTCGATCCATGTGCCACCCTTGCGGGACAGAAAAGGTGATATTCCTCTCTTGGTCAATCATTTTATCGAAAGGTTCAACAAACGACTGAATAAAGAAATAAAGGGGGTTAGACCTGAGGCCCTCCAGGCCCTGATGGACTACCCGTGGCCGGGTAACGTTAGAGAACTTGAAAATGTTATCGAACGCACTATGGCGTTGACGGAAAAATTCAAGATAGACCTGGATGAACTGCCGGAAGAGATACGAAGTAGCGGCGCTGCTACACGTGATCCTTGGCCGACTGACAGTATCTCTCTTAAAGCTAATACCATGGCACTGGAAAAAACACTGATCCAAAGAGCCCTCCGCGAAACCAACAACAACCGGACTCACGCGGCCAAACTCTTGGAAATCAGCCACCCCACACTTCTTTCAAAGATGAAAACGTACAGGATTTCGTGAAGGGCCTATCCATGAATGCCTGTATTTTGAGCAAAAGAGGATGGCGGCAACAGGAAACCGAGGCGGAATCTATCTTGGTGAAAAAATAAAATTAAAAAAAATTCATTATGCTGTTGACATGTCCATAATATCAATGTTAGGGAAAATCACTTTTACTATGGGTTTCTGCAACAAAGTTGACGGTTTTGTAAAAATTGCCGCTCAACGACGATCAAGCTCAATTGAAATCGTTTGTTTCATAAGACCAAAATGATACAATTGGCGTAAACCTAAAAAGGGAGGGGAGAAAACATGACAAAGGCAGAAATTGTGGAGAAAATGGCCAAGGATGCCGACATATCTAAGGCAGCGGCCGGTACTGCTCTGAATTCATTCGTGGATAGCGTCACCAAGGCCCTGAAAAAGAAGGATGGCAAGGTAACGCTGGTAGGCTTCGGTACTTTTTCAAAGGTGCGGCGCAAGGCACGCAAGGGCAGGAATCCTCAGACGGGAGCAACGATTAAGATAAAGGCTTCCAACACTGTAAGATTCAAACCGGGCAAGGCATTAAAAGACGCTATGTAGATTCACTGGCCAGGAAAATTCGGTGTATTGAGTGGTTCTCATCCGGAAAAGACGTTTTCCGGATGAGAACCAACCGCTTTATACAAAGGTAATTTCAAAGCCGTCAAACTCGCCGGAGTAAGGCTCCCATTCTACAGATACTTTCCGTACACGGGCCAAGGGGGGGCCGGCATTACACCATTTCAACATAGACTTCACATTGCTTTCCTCACCTTCAAGGACCGCCTCTACCCTGCCATCCGCAAGATTTCTCACCCAACCTTTAACGTCCCGTTCCAAGGCTGCACGCCTTGTGTCCAGCCTGAAACAGACACCCTGGACGCGTCCGTCAATTGCGACACGCGCTCTAACCTTTTTCATGCCTTTTCTCCTGTGAAAGCTCCTCTACCAATCCCTTTTCATCAAGTATCCTGACCCCTAAGTGCCGGGCCTTTTCAAGTTTGGAGCCTGGATCTTTTCCAGCTACCACAAAGGTGGTCTTGCGGCTCACAGAGCCGCCAACCTTGCCGCCCGAAGCTTCAATACGAGCCTTTGCTTCAGTACGTGTCATGGAGTCAAGTGCCCCTGTTAGAACGAATGTCATACCGGCCAAGGGCTCGTCTACAGGAGCCTCCTTGGTTTCGATCGTGACACCAGCTTTTAGCATCCGTTCAATGTTTCTCTGATTTTCAGGGTTTTCGAAAAACGCTCGCACGCTTTGCGAAATCTCCTCTCCTATTCCCTTGACTGCCTCCAAATCCTCCTTGATAGCAGCCTCCAATCCCTCTAATGTCTTCATGGAACGGGCTAATATCCGTGCTATGTGCTCACCTACATGGCGGATGCCAAGGGCGTAGACAAAACGGGCAAGACTGATTTGCTTACTTCTTTCTATGGCATCCATGAGGTTTTGGGCGGATTTTTCGCCCATCCTTTCAAGGGCCCCTGTGGTTGCTTCATCAAGAAAAAAAAGGTCTGCATAGGATTTCAATAACCCTTTATCTACCAATTGGTTTGCAAGTTTGTCGCCCAGACCATCAATATCAAAGGCACCTTTAGAGGCAAAATGTTTAATACGTTCCTTTAACTGAGCAATGCAATTGGCATTCACGCATCTCCATGCAGCTTCCCCTTTTAGGCGAACCACCCCGGAACCGCATACCGGACATACGGTAGGCATCTGAAATGCTTGCTCAACCCCTGTACGTTTGGTCGTAATTACCTTGACAACCTCAGGAATCACATCTCCAGCCCGCTGGATCAACACGGTGTCGCCTACACGGATGCCTTTCTTCTTGATTTCATCCTCATTGTGAAGAGTGGCACGGCTAACGGTCACGCCTCCGACAGAAACAGGCTCCAAGCGGGCTACCGGCGTTAACGCCCCTGTCCGGCCCACCTGAACGTCGATATCCACCACACGGGTAGTCTCCTGAGTAGCCGGAAACTTGTAAGCCAGGGCCCACCTTGGACTTCGGGACTTCTCGCCAAGCTTTTTCTGCAACGCCAAATCATCCACCTTGATCACAACACCATCCATCTCGTAGGGAAATTCATGGCGCTTTTCGAGCAAGGCCTTGTAATAAACAAGGATGTCCTCAATTTTTGCCCTTCGTTTAATGTCAGGATTCACCCGAAACCCCATGGACTCAAGTCTTTGAAGGATTTCCGAATGAGAAGCAAGTTCGAGGTCGTCATACCTCCCGATACCATAACAAAATATGTCCAGAGGACGCTTGGCTGTTATCCGCGAATCAAGTTGTCTGAGAGATCCTGCCGCTGCATTTCGTGGATTAGCAAACGGCGGCTCGTCATTGTCAAGGCGCTCTTTATTCAATTGTTTGAAGGCTTCAATCGGAATAAATACCTCTCCCCTAACCTCCAGGCGAGAGGGTACTGTAACGGAAACCGTGTTAAGAAGGGCCAGAGGGACCGCCTTGATGGTCCTGATGTTCAGTGTAATGAGCTCACCGGTGTATCCATCGCCTCGGGTGGAGGCCTCGATAAGACGACCATTTTCATATACTATCTCTACAGCTACACCATCCATTTTTGGCTCGGCAGTATAAAGCAACTGCGAATCTGTGTTTAGGAACCGCCGCACCCTTTTATCAAAGGCTAACACCTCCTCCTCGCCAAAGGCATTCTCCAGGCTAAGCATTGGAACGCTGTGAGCAACGGTTTCAAATTTTTCAAGGGGAAGTGCCCCTACCCGCTGCGTTGGAGAATCGGGTTCAATCAGTTCCGGATATGCCGCCTCCAAGGCAATCAACTCCTGCATAAGGCGGTCATATTCAGCATCAGAGACCTCAGGCTCGTCCATAACATGGTAGAGGTAATTGTGCCTGTGAAGAGCCTTCCTGAGCTCGGCTGCTCTCTTTCGGGTATCTTCATTCATATAGACTTCCAGAAAAAGATTTTCGCTGCGTTATCGGTCCAAATCCTCGACGACATACGACCAGGATGCCTTACTCGAATTTCTCCCTCTGGCCTTGCCAAAATCTCTTTCTGAAACTCTATAGCTTCTGACATATTGCAGGGATAACCTCAGCGGCAATCTTGCGCGACCTGTTAAACTTGCTGCTTGAAAAACCGGGCTTCCAGCGCAGGCTGCCGATCTCATCTGAGACCACAAGCAAGGCCCCAATCTCAACCTGCCGGAACCCCGCCACCGTAAACAAAGCCGAAAGCTCCATATCCACGCCGAGCACACCCATGCTCTGGTGCAAAAGGACCTTCTGTGTTGTTTCCCGGTAAGGGGCGTCTGTTGACCAGACAGGGCCTTTGTGAAAAGGAATTGAGGACTGCTCAAGGCTCTCCTCAATAGCATTGGTTATTCCGTTGGACGGACATGGGTATTCATTATTTATAGGGTAATACACTGATGTCCCCTCCCCTATCACCGCACGATCAGGAACGACAATGTCTGCGATCCGCACCTTTTCCCGGATCGATCCGCACCACCCAAAAAAGAGTATCCTTTTTGCGCCTAGAACGATTAGCTTTTCCAGAATCATCACCGCATAGGGGGCCCCCAGCATAGGACCAACCAAAGCAATCTCTTGATGGCCATATGTTCCTCGGTACAACCGGCTTGTCAGGATTCTGCCCGCAGCCCTTCCATCGATTCCCATAGATCGGCGAATCAAGGCGAGGTCTTTTTCCATGGCCACCATGACCGCGACAGGACCTATACTGGGATCGTTTTTCCCTTTTCTGGGATAGACTATTTCATCTCGCATCATTTTAATCTGGCTTTTGCCCGGTGATCTCACGCAAGAACGGCAAGACCTCCCTTTTGCACACTACATCCCATACATATTTGCGCATCACATTCCGGTACATTTTGTGGGTATCTGTGCGAGCCAGATATTCAATGATCCGCCCGGCAATAGCGAGAGGCGGTTCATCCAGCTCGAAAAAGCATATGCCTTTGCCCACTTCTTGAAATGGTGCGATCCTTGAGCAGGCAATAGGCAGTTTAATCATTCCCGCCTCCAGGAGTGGCAGCCCAAAGCCTTCATCCTTACTCGTCATTAGCAGTAAATCTGCCATAAGATAAAGATCGCGAATAAAGATTCTATCCGGAACCAGCTTGGTCCTGTCACGAAACCTGTATTCTGCCAAGACAGCAATATTGTCCTGCAGCTCGAGTTCATTGATCCAGTACTTAAGCCTGTGGTAATAGGCCACGGCCCGTTCCTCATGGGGATCATAGGCCCCAGTCAGTAAGAAAAGAATGTTATAACCCAAAAGCTTGATCCCTCTAATGATATGGATGGAAAGCTCCAGGTTCTTCCTGGGAGTGATCCTAGAAGGCTGTACCACCACAAGCTCGCGGCTATACAGGTCAAGCTCCTCCGATAACTTCACGGATTTCGGATCAAGGTAGAAAAAGTGCGCTGGATCAATCCCGTTGCGTATAACCTTCCAGGACGCCTCACCACAATGTTTCTTAAACAGGTTCAATCGTGACTCTGAAACTGTCACATGGTGTATGTTCGGATGCAGATGCTGAAGGACAGGCCATGGAGGCCTGTTGAGATATTTAGGTGGATTGGGCTGGAAGTATGGAGAATCGTGGGCCCAATTGACTATTACCGGGCCTGTTTCTGAGTCTGCCAGACGTCGCAATGCCAGTGTTAGGGGAAGGTTGAATGGCATGTGGAGCACGTTGTGGGCGAGGATGACATCAAGTTTATTAGACCAATCTTTAAGGAGCCTGTAAATCCTGTTTGTAGGCCGCTCCAAGCCGCCCTGATGCCCTTTTTTACATTCCTCCTGGGCCTTGATGATTCGAGTATTCTTGGAACTCACCACCGGTTCTATGCGGACAGAAAAGTCCTTTGTGTAGACCTCACCCATGCCGGCCAGCACAGAAACCGAGTGGCCCATCCGGTGAAAAATTGAGGCCTGGCGACCGAGGATCTCTTCTACTCCACCAACTACAGGCGGGCAAGAGTAGTGAATAATCCCGATCCGCAAAGGTGCATCTGTCGCCTTCTTAGGGTTCTTAGGTGTCATCATAGCTCATATTTATGTTAGTTCCTTAGTTGTGAAATTCGCGTTTTCTCTGGCAGAACATTGTTGCTGTGTTCAAGAAAAAGTGAGCTAAAGTGTCTAAAGTGAGCTAAAGTTAATGTGCACGCCTTTTCAGCCGTTCAGCCGTCGCAGCCAGTGCTTTGGCGAAGTCGGCTCGTAGCCAAGGCTACTATGGCGAAGTCGGCCGGCGTGGTCAGTCTTAAAAACAGGTTGCGCCAGAGGCGCATTCCTCAACTTTAGGCACTTTAGTTCACTTTAGGCAC